>NZ_JASGFR010000014.1:0-84314 GCF_047605405.1 Rhodomicrobium sp.
GCCGAAGAAGATGGCGCTCGAACTGTTCAAGCCGTTCATCTATTCGCGGCTCGATGCGCAGGGCTATTCGGCGACCGTGAAGCAGGCGAAGAAGCTCGTGGAGAAGGAGCGTCCCGAAGTCTGGGATATCCTCGACGAGGTCATTCGCGAGCATCCGGTGTTGCTCAACCGCGCGCCGACGCTTCACCGTCTGGGCATCCAGGCGTTCGAGCCGGTGCTTGTCGAAGGCAAGGCGATCCAGCTTCATCCGCTCGTCTGCGCTGCGTTCAATGCCGACTTCGACGGCGACCAGATGGCCGTCCACGTGCCGCTGTCGCTCGAAGCGCAGCTTGAAGCGCGCGTGCTCATGATGTCGACGAACAACATCCTGCACCCGGCGAACGGCGGCCCGATCATCGTGCCGTCGCAGGACATCGTGCTCGGCCTCTACTATCTCTCGATCCTCAAGGAGAAGGAGCCGGGCGAGGGCGGCATCTACGGCAGCGTCGCCGAAATCCAGCATGCGCTCGCCGCCGGCGCGGTGACCTTGCACGCCAAGATCAAGGGTCGCCATACCGGTGTCGATGAAAATGGCAAGCCGCAGACGAAGGTCTACGACACCACGCCCGGCCGCCTCATGCTCGCGGAAATGCTGCCCAAGAAGCCCGGCATCAGCTTCGACCTCGTGAACAGGCTGCTGACGAAGAAGAACATCGGCAAGGTGATCGACGCCGTCTACCGTTCCTGCGGTCAGAAAGAGACGGTCATCTTCTGCGACCGGATCATGGCGCTCGGCTTCCACCACGCGTACAAGGCCGGCATTTCCTTCGGCAAGGACGACATGCTCGTTCCGGAAACGAAGAAGAAGATCATCGGCGACACCGAAGCCCTCGTGCTCGACTACGAACAGCAGTACAACGACGGCCTCATCACCCAGATGGAGAAGTACAACAAGGTCGTCGACGCCTGGGCGAAGTGTACGGACCGCATCGCAAAGGAGATGATGGACCGCATCTCCGCCGTTCAATACGATAAGGAAACCGGCCGCGAGAAGCAGATCAACTCGGTCTACATGATGGCTCACTCGGGCGCGCGTGGTTCCGAAAAGCAGATGCGTCAGCTTGCCGGTATGCGCGGCCTCATGGCCAAGCCGTCGGGTGAAATCATCGAGACGCCGATCATCTCCAACTTCAAGGAAGGACTGTCGGTTCTCGAATACTTCAACTCGACCCACGGCGCGCGAAAGGGCCTCGCCGACACGGCGCTCAAGACGGCGAACTCGGGTTACCTCACCCGCCGTCTCGTCGACGTGGCGCAGGACTGCATCGTGACGGAACACGATTGCGGCACCGACAGAGGCATCAAGCTCGGAGCGGTGATCGACGCGGGCGAAGTGCTCGTGTCGCTCGGCGACCGCATCCTCGGCCGCGTGCCCGCGGACGACGTCGTGCATCCGTCGACGGGCGCGGTCATCGCTCCCGCCGGTGAGATCATTACCGAAGTGGAAGCCCGGCTTCTCGATGAAGCGCAGGTGCAAGAGGTGCGCATTCGCTCCGCTCTCACCTGCGAACTCAAGAGCGGCATCTGCGGCAAGTGCTATGGCCGCGACCTCGCTCGCGGAACCTCGGTCAACATCGGCGAAGCGGTCGGCGTCATTGCGGCGCAGTCCATCGGCGAGCCGGGCACGCAGCTCACCATGCGCACGTTCCACATCGGCGGCACGGCTCAGGTGGCCGACAATTCGTTCATCGAGAGCAACTTCGCGGGCAATGTGGAGATCCGCAACCGCAACGCGGCGCGCGATAGCCAGGGACGTCTGGTGGCCCTGGGCCGCAACATGGCCGTCGTCATCAAGGACGACGACGGTCGCGAGCGCGCCGTTCACAAGATCGCGCAGGGGTCGCACCTGAAGGTGGACGACGGCGATGTCGTCAAGCGCGGCCAGCGTCTGGCCGAGTGGGATCCGTATTCCCGCTCGATCCTCACGGAAACCGATGGCGTGGTCGAGTTCGAAGACCTGCTGGATGGTATCTCGGTCAACGAACAGTCCGACGAAACGACGGGTATCACGAACCGCGTCATCGTCGACTGGCGCGCCAACCCGCGCGGCTCGGCTCTGCGCCCGGCCATCGTGATCAAGGACAAGGTCGGCGGCAAGATCCTCAAGCTGGCGCGCGGCGGCGAAGCGCGTTACCTGCTCTCCGTCGAGGCGATCCTTTCCGTGGAGCCGGGGCAGAAGGTGAAGGCGGGCGACGTGCTGTCACGTATCTCGCTCGAAAGCGCCAAGACGCGCGACATCACGGGCGGTCTGCCGCGTGTGGCCGAGCTGTTCGAGGCGCGGCGTCCGAAGGATCACGCGATCATCGCGGAAATCTCCGGCACGGTGCATTTCGGGCGCGATTACAAGAACAAGCGCCGCGTCCTTATCCAGCCGGATGAGGAAGGGCTCGATCCGGTCGAATACCTGCTGCCGAAGGGCAAGCACCTCGCGGTGCAGGAGGGCGACCGCATCGAAAAGGGCGAGTTCATCCTCGACGGCAACCCGGCGCCGCACGACATCCTGGCGATCAAGGGCGTGGAAGAGCTTGCATCGTTCCTCGTCAACGAAATCCAGGAGGTCTACCGCCTGCAAGGCGTGACGATCAACGACAAGCATATCGAAGTGATCGTGCGCCAGATGCTCCAGAAGGTGGAAGTGACCGACGCGGGCGACACCGAGTTCCTCAAGAACGAGCAGGTCGACAAGATCGAGTTCGACGAGATGAACGCGATGGTCGAAAAGGCAGGCGGACGTCCGGCAACGGCGGTTCCGGTGCTCCTCGGCATCACGAAGGCCAGCCTGCAGACGCGGTCGTTCATCTCGGCGGCCTCGTTCCAGGAGACGACGCGCGTCCTCACGGAAGCCGCGCTCAACGGCAAGGTCGATACACTCGACGGCCTGAAGGAAAATGTCATCGTGGGCCGCCTCATCCCGGCGGGCACCGGCGGCATGATCAGCCAGCTTCGCCGTGTGGCAAGCCACCGCGACGATCTCATTCTTCAGGAGCGGAACAAGGCCAGCGCAAAGGCGCTTCCTGTCGCGCAGGACGGCGAATCAGTCGCCCCGGGTGTGCCGCGCGAGGTTCAGGTCGTCGAATAAAAGACCGCCTCAAGGACGAAAAAAGCCCGGCTTATGGCCGGGCTTTTTGATTCTGACACGGTGCAAGCAAAAAAAGCGGCGAAAAAGAGCCCTCAATCCCTTGGAATATCTGAATCCTTCCGTTAAAGTCGCATTTACCGACGAGATGATGCTAACTTGCATCGGGGTGTTTGGCGGCACCGGTCGGGGGCGGGGAACTAAACGGAAGCGTTCGATTAATCCTGGTGAGACTTCGGCCTCTACATATGCAGGACAGAAACAGTCAACTCGGTGGAGCGCCCCTCCGATGAGGTTAGGGAACGTAAGCCTGCCCGTGTTCGCGTCTGCCGTCCTTTGCGTCGGCGCGCTGATCACCCCCGCCCAAGCGGTGCCTTCGCAGCCGTGGTATCTGGCCGCGTTCGATCACGTCATGCGCGTGCTCGTCAATAGCGAGGCGCCCTCGGTGCCGATGTCGAACGGCGCGGCGGAACAGCAGCAAAATGTCGATTCAGCCTATTTCAGCCGCGTAACGAAAGAAGCGGGCACGATCACGCTCCGCGGTAACGTCCCTTCCGATGGCGATCTCAAGGTGCTGCAAGGCGTTGCCGCCGCCATCGCGCCGGGTGCATCGGTCGTGGACAAGACGCGCATCAATCCCGGTGTCCCGAATCGCGACGTCTGGCTGGCGGCGATGACGTTTGCCCTTCGCCAGATCGGAAAGCTTAACACCGGTTCGGCGTCCTTGAGAAATTCCGCAATCATCATCGAGGGCGTGACGAACGCGGACGATGATTTTGCCGTCATCCAGAAAAAGGTTCGCGAGGAAGCTCCCAAAGGCTTAAATCTGCAGGTGGCGCTGAAGCCGCACGATGTCCGTTCTTTCGTCTGGCTGGCACAGTTGCAGCAGGGCGCTATTCATCTTAGCGGCCATGTCCCGCCAGAGTGCGACAAGGTCATATTCGGCCACGCGCAAGTGCTGTTTCAGAGCCTGACGATCAACAGCAGCATGGAAGTGGCCAAGGGCGAGCCGAAGGGCTGGATCGAGGCCACGAAGGTGGCGCTTGAAATGCTGTCGTTGCTCTATTCCGGTAACGTGGCCATCACCGATACGGTGGTGAAGATCGACGGGATCTATTCGTCGCCTGCGATGGTCGACCTGCTGAAAGTTTATAGCAAACGACTGCCGGAAGGCTTCACGCTCGAAACCAGCATCCTGGAGCCGGTTGCCCGCGCCCCCGCTGCCCGAGCGGAGGACATGAACTTCGCAGCTCATCAGGCGCGCGCATCCTTCAATCCTTGACCCTCGACGCGCGGCTCTATGCGCCGGGTCGATGATATCCATGGTGCGCGTCGGCAAAGCGCTCGCATCGTGAGCCGGCTTCGCGAGAGGGAAGCAAACCCCGGCATTATCCAACGCCGCGTTCGCTTTGGGGGCGTTATGCTGCAACGTAAGCGAGGCGCGTATCTTCAGAGCGATGTCTTATCGCGCTCTTGACGGGCTCCCGCGGCGACGCGGGCGCGGCAACCCTCAAACCGAAAAAATCTCTTGCGGCTCGGGAAGCGGTGGGCGCGGCAAAGCACGCCATGTCGAGTCGGCGTCGATCAGGAAATCCGCGATAAGGCGCTCGCTGAAGCGGTCTTTCAAGAGTGGCGCGTGCCCCTCGTTCGGGATGAGCACAGGCGTCAGGCGAGGGTGACGCGCCTGCATTTCCTGCACGGTCGCAGCCGACAGCAAGTCGGAATGTTCGCCGCGGATTACCATGACCGGAACGGATCGCAGGGATTCAAAATGCTCCCACATCGTCGGGACCGGCTTTGAAATGTCGATTTCCGAGAGCGCCTTGCCGATATTGGGGTCGTAGGCCGGGGCGGGTCTTCCTTCGGCGTCTTCGTTGAAGAGCTGTCGGGTCCATGAGCGCCAGCCCGCATTGTCGAGAGCGGTGAACTGGCGCCTGTTGATGTCCCGAACCACGCGCACGGCCTCGTCCCAGTCGGCGGGCACCGGGATCTTTCCGGTGTAACCCATGATGCGCGCGAGACCGGCCGTCTCGATTGCAGGCCCGATGTCGTTCAGAATGGCGCACCCGATCGCGGCGGGGCGCGTGATGGCGAGCAACATGGTGATGATGCCGCCCCGCGAAGTGCCGAGCACGGCGATATCGGACAGGCCGCGCAGCGTGAGAAACGCCTCGACATCTTGCAACTCGATCAGCGCCGAGTAATTCCGCCAGTTCCTGTCCCATTCGGACCGGCCACGCCCGCGATAATCGAGGCAGTAGACGGTGCGCGGATGGGTTGGATGCGTGGACAGCGCCACCGCAAGGTCGTGAAAGTCGCGGCCGTTACGGGTCAGCCCGGCAAGGCACAGAAGCGGCCGCGCTTGCGCATCGTCGCTGCCATATTTGCGGACATACAAAACGAGATCGTCATGGCTGCGGAAGAAGATGTCTTCCGTTTGCGGAACCGCGGCGCCAGCCGATCCGTATGTCGTCATTGAGCGTCGTCCCTCTCCGCCGGTTCATCGTCATCGCTGGTGCTGCCGCTCAGATCCGCGATATGCGGAATACGTCCGGGCCGTCCGCGATGCAGGTCTTCCACAAGCTGGAATTTTGCCTTTCCGCTTTCAAGACGGCAACGATAAAGCTGCACGCTTTCCAGAATCCGCTGCACGTAATTTCGCGTCTCGGTGAACGGAATACGCTCCACCCAGTCGACCGGGTCGGCGTTGCGCGCGCGCGGATCGCCGAAATCCTTGATCCATTGTTTCACGCGCCCGGGCCCCGCGTTATAGGCGGCGAGCGTCAGCACATAAGAGCCGTCGTAACCGTCGTAAAGCTTGGCGAGGAAGGCGGAACCGAGCGTCACATTATACGAAGGGTCCGACACGAGCCGCCCGAGGTCGTATTTCATGCTGTTCGCGGACGCGACAAGCTTCGCCGTCTGCGGCATGAGTTGCATCAGGCCGCGCGCGCCGACACTGCTGACGGAGCCGGTGTTGAACTCGCTTTCCTGACGGGTCAGCGCGTTGAGAAGCGAAACCTCAAGCTTGCTGCTGCCGCCGAGCGTGTCAAACTTCGGGAGCAGCGTCGGGAAGGCATAGGCTTCCACCGGATAACCGCGCAGAAGCGCAATCTTCGCCGCGCGGATTGCAACGTGCGGCGGCGCGATCCGTTCGAGAAGCTCCAGCATAAGAACGATCTGCTCCGGGTCGTTCAGCTGGCGGGCGAGATCGAGCGACGACAGCACGAGAACGGACGTCATGTCGAGCTGCTTCGCGATGACGAGAGCCTTGAAGGCGTCTTCCTTCGAGAACGCCGCGATGGCCTCCTTCGATGGCTTGATCGGCGCGCGGAACTCGCAAGCGGGCTGCCGTTCCAGCGCTTGCCGTGCGAGCGAGCCGTAATAGGTATGCGCGCGGTCGGCCGCCTCCTTGAACAAGCGCTCGGCGTCCTTGCGCTTGTCGAGTTCCAGCCTTGTCCGGGCGAGCCAGAAAGCGGCGCGCGCCTCGTCCCGCGAGAATCCCTTGATCGCATAGGCCGCCTCGAAATGCTTCTCGGCAAGCTTGGTGTCCTTGAGGAAGCGCAGGGCGATCCAGCCGGAAAGAAACTGCGCTTCAGACAAGTCTTCAGCGCCGAGCGGACCGTGTTTCGACGCGATGGCATAGGCCGTGCCCACCCGGTCGTCATTCAGCGCGCGCCGAACCTCCGTGCGGCGGAAATCCCACCATTTGTCCGGGTCGGCGAAGTCGGCTTTTTCGGGATCGACCGAGCGCAGGATGGACCACAGGCGGTCGTCCTCCTTCGCCTTGCGCAGCGACTTAAGCCGCGCCAGGAGCGAGAGCGGACCGCGCGAAAGCTCCTTGCGAAGATCGAGGGCATCCTCGCGTGCCTTGTCTTCGAGCGTCGATTTGGCGGCCTTGTCGTCCTTGTCGGTCGCGGCGGCTTTGTCGGTCGTTTTCGCGTCCGCAGAGCTGTTTTCCGGCTTAACGTTCGCGTCTAACTTGGCGTTCGCCTCCGGCTTGGCGTTTGCGTCTGTCTTCGATTCGGGCTTGGCCTCGGCGTTGCTGTCCGCCTTCGTTGCAGGCTCGTCGGTCTTCTTGGCGCTGGCGTTCTTGTCGGCGGCTCTCGGCTCTTCTGTCTTCATCGCCGCGAGATGCAGATGCGGTGCCACTTGGCTGTGTATCTTGTCCGGGAGCGCGGCGTGCTGTGTCGCCGCGACGGGAGCGGTCTCGCTGTGACGCTTGCCCTTCGCGCGGCCCGTCGATTTTCCCTTTCGCCCGCCGCGGCCGTGGATCGCCTTGCCGCCGGAACGCTTCGCGCGGACGCGCGCCGCGCCCTTGATACCCTTGGCCTCGCTCGCCGCCACCTTGCTGCCGGGGTCGTCCTTGGCACGCGCGCGCGCATCGAGCATTGCCGTTCGCTGGCGCCTGTCATCGTCGGTGAGAAGCGATCCGAAGCGCTGCTCGAAGCGGTCCTGCGCGGCAGCGTCGAACGCGTAGCGGGCCCAGGCGTAGCGCACGAGGGCGGCGCCACGCTCGCGCTCGCCGGTATCCATCAGAGCGCCGCCGAGGGCAGCAGTGCCCGCGCCGGAGACCGGTTTGCGGTTCGTGTAGAACTTCAGCACCGTGGCGGCGGGCGCGTTCGCGAGGAACAGGCTCTTTTCGATGGTCGGGTCGACGGGCGGTTCTGGAAACAGCGGATTCGCGACGCGGAACGCCATCGTGTCGTCAAAGTCGGACGCCGCGCGCACCCGCCGCCATTCAGCGAATGTGCGGGCGGACGGGTCGGAAATCTTCTTGATCGCGTCGCGTGCGTTGGAATCGTTGCCCTTGGCTGCGGCGGCGAGCGCGTCCTTGATCGCGGCGGCATCCCCATCGCTGAGCCGATAGGAAAGCACCGGGTCGAGCGATGCCGTCATGTCCTCTTTCGGGAAAGGCTTCGGGAATCGGAGATCGACGGCCGGAATGAGAGAGGTCTCGCCCTTTTTCGGCTCCGTGGCTGGCGGCACACCTTCCGAGCCGCTCGCCGGGGCGGTCTGCACCGAAACCGGCGTCGGCTTCAGGCTCAGCCCACGATTGACCGCAGGCGTCGGCGCGGGCATCGCCTCAGACACTTTCAAGGGCTTGGCCTCTGCCGCCGTTTTAGGATCGGACGCTGTTGACGCGGAGACGGAGGGCTCTTTTTGCGACGGCAGAAGATACGGTACGAAGCTCACCGCAAAAAAGCCAAGCGCCGAGCCGATGATGATGGCTTTCACAAAGCGAAAGCGATCGGCGGGCGCGTTTGATTGGGGGTCCGGCGTTGACATTTCCCTATTCGAGTGGCGGATTTTCGTTGGCAGCGCGTCCCATCAAACCTATGGTTTTGCCTCGTCAAGGATTTTACAAGGCTACCTGCATACGCTGTCATGATTGATGGGCGTTTAATCCGGCAATACAATGACAAGCTCCGCCGCGGCTCAAGACTCAAATTCAGGGAAACAAGGCCCTGGTTAACGCGCCGTTAAGCAATTCCGTAAGAATGACAGCAGTCAGGTGAGGATGGAGAGATGTTCAAGGGCTCTTTTACGGCGCTTATTACGCCCTTCGATGGTGAGGGCGTCGATTATGATGCCTTCGAACGCCTCGTTGAATTCCAGATCCAGTCCGGCACACACGGGCTGGTTCCGGTCGGCACGACGGGCGAGTCCCCCACGCTCAGCCACGAAGAGCACGACCGCGTCGTCGAGACCTGTATCGCCGCCGCAAAGGGCCGCGTGCCGGTGATCGCGGGCGCCGGCTCCAACAGCACGGCGGAAGCCATCGCGCTGTCGCGGCATGCGCAGAAGGCAGGCGCCGACGCTGTGCTGGTCGTAACACCCTATTACAACAAGCCGACGCAGGAAGGGCTTTATCAGCACTTCAAGGCGATCAACGACGCCATCGATATCCCGATCTTCATCTACAACATTCCCGGTCGCAGCGTGATCGATATGTCCGTCGCGACCATGGCGCGGCTGTTCGACCTGAAGAACATCGTCGGCGTGAAGGACGCGACCGCTTCGCCCGTCCGCGCGAGCCAGCAGCGCGCAGTGCTTGGGCCGGACTTCATCCAGCTTTCCGGCGAAGACGGCACCGCGCTTGCCTTCAATGCGCATGGCGGCCATGGCTGCATCTCCGTCTCAGCCAACGTTGCGCCGAAGCTGTGCTCCGATTTTCAGAATGCGTGCCTCGCGGGCGATTACGCGAAGGCGCTGGAACTCCACGACCTCCTGATGCCGCTGCATGAAGCGCTGTTCGTCGAAACCAATCCCGTGCCGGTGAAGTACGCGGCGTGGCGCCTGGGCCTTTCGAAGCCCGACACGCGCTTGCCGCTGACGCCCCTTTCCGAAGCCTCGAAGGCGCGCGTGGACGCCGCGCTCGAAAAGGTTGGCCTCTTGCAGCGCGAGGCCGCTTAAGCATGGCAGCCCCCGCAGCGACATCGGTTCGAAAAGTCGTCGCCGAAAACAGGAAGGCGCGCTTCTCCTACTTCATCGACGATACGTTCGAAGCGGGCATCGCGCTCGGCGGTTCGGAGGTGAAGTCACTGCGGCAGGGCAAGGCCAATATCGCCGAGTCTTACGCGACGGAGCAGGGTGGCGAGATCTACCTGATCAACGCCTATATCCCCGAATATCTGCAGGCGAACCGCCTGAACCACGAGACGCGCCGTCCTCGCAAGCTTCTGCTGCACAAGCGCGAGGCGAACAAGCTCATGGGCGCGATCCAGCGCGAGGGCATGACGCTCGTGCCGCTGCGGATCTATTTCAACGACCGTGGCCGCGCGAAGCTCGAACTCGCGCTGGCGCGAGGCAAAAAGCTGCACGACAAGCGCGAGACGGAAAAGAACCGCGACTGGGAACGCCAGAAGGGCCGCCTCATGCGCGAGCGCGGCTGATGCCGCAGGCGGCGGGGCGGATCGCGGTCCGGCTGCTTCCGCCCCGAACTACTTGGCCAAAACTTCCCCAACCCCGCACTTCATGACGATTCAACGCATGGGCGCGCGGCAAGAGCCGCACGTCGCGCTCATGCGCGTTTCGACGCACGTCGATGAGCGCTGCCGTTACCGCTTTGTCGCAACCGCGTTTTTTCGCGAAGTATTCGGCCGCGCAATTGCCGCGTTGAAGAAGCAAAGCAGGTGTTGATCTCGCTTTTGACGTCAGCTCCACGCAGGGTTGCCGAGAAATGATTGTGCCAACGTCTCTTTTTGACGGATTGCCCGGTGAATTGCGCCTGGTGTGTGTATAAACATGCACATGTGTGTATAGATGCGCATACTATTGCACCTTTCTCACACATTTAGAGCTTTCGTGAATTTGCTCTCCGCAAAAATGAGGAATTAACGAAATAGTAACCAGTTCAGTTGTTGTTAGGAGGGGTCCTATTCTGAAGCTCACCGGTATCGTCGCCGCGCCGCATCAGCCAAACGCAACACACGGGGAATTGCTATGACTCAGATTAACACCCGGACGATCGTCGTCCTGTTAGCGTGTTTTGTGGCGTTAGTAGTGCTTGTCAAATCCCAGCACGGCCGCGTTTCCGCCGCCGTCATTCCGCAAGCTACCGTCGTCAAGACGGCGGTTGTCGAAGCGCCCAAGGCTGTCCAGCCTGCGGCCCTCAAGGTTGCATCCGGCGTTCAGGTCATTCCTGCCGAGAAATGCAATGTCGCGCTCAAGAGCGGCGGCGCTTTCGCCGTTCTCGCCGAGCCGGTCGCCTGCAACGGCGTCGCCATCGAATCCGTGAAGATCAACGTGTCCGACAAGCCCTGCACCGCCGCGAACAAGTCGGACTTCCGCACGCTCAGCCACTCCACCGTCTTCGATGGCAAGTTCGGTGTCTACGTCGAGAACAAGCCGCAGGCGCGCTGCTTTGAAGTCGCCGAGATCACGGGCAAATATCTTTGATACAGCCCTTTCAAAAAAGATGCGGGAGGCGGAGTCGCTGCCTCCTCCGCGAATGGCGAACCAAAAAGGCGGTCTTCGGGGCCGCCTTTTTTGCGCGTGCGTGACCCTCCATCCCCCGGTAGCACGCTCGGCGGTATGCCGACGCTTTGCCTTCCTCACATAGAGATCGACCCTTCGCGGAAGCCGGTCCGGTCGAGCCAGACATTCAGCAGCACAGGCTTCCCGGCTTTTGCGGCTGCTCGCGCCCGTCGAAGCGCTTCGGGCACCTCGGCATTCGTCTTGACCAAAATGCCCTCCGCGCCGAACCCTGCGGCAACCTCATGATAGGCCGTCCGCGCCAGAACGGTTCCAACGTCGTCGCCGAGCACCTTTTCCTGTTCCCGCGCGATCTGCGTCCAGCCCGCGTCGTTGCCGACGACCGCGATCACCGGAATGCCGTGGCGAACGAAGGTGTCGAATTCCGCAAGGCTGTAGCCGCAGGCGCCGTCGCCGAACAGCGCCCAGATTTCGGCGTCCGGTCGCGCCAAGGCCGCTCCCAGCGCGAAGCCCGCGCCAACGCCAAGCGTGCCGAACGCGCCGGGATCAAGCCAGCCCAACGGCCCGCGCGGCCGCACGATGTAAGACGCCGTCGCGACGAAATCGCCGCCATCCGCAACGAAAACTGCGTTCTCGCCCGCTTCCCGGTCGAGCGTGCGAAAGAAGGCGATGGGGTTCACATGCGCTCCCTCGCCGGCCGCTTGCGTGTCGATATCGGCCTCTCGCGCGGCATCGCGCCATCGAAGAGAAGCGAGCCAGTCTTCACGGTGTATGCGTCCTCTCTCGGCGAGCGCCCGCAGGAAGAACGCCGCATCTCCGATGGCCTCGATGGTCGCGCGGCGATTGAGGCGCGCGTCCTTGCGGCTGCGGTTGGCCGCGATCAGCGTGGCCGTGTTGCGGATCTGCTTGCCGTAATCGAGTCGGAAATCGCACGGCACGCCCGCGAGGATGACACAGTCGGATTCCTTAAGCGCATTGCGTCGCTGATGCCGCAACTGAAGCGGATGATCGCGCCCCAGGAGTCCGCGCGCCATGCCCGACAGGTAGACCGGGATGCCGAGCCGCCCGATTGCCCCGGCCAGCGCTTCCGTGTCAGTGCCCGTCGCCAGGGCCTGACTGCCGACGATGGCGAGCGGTCGCTCCGCTTTCGCGAGCGCGGCAGCCGCTGCGTTCACGCTCGACGACGCCGGGCGGGGAATGCGGATCTTCGGCGGGCGCGCAGCAGTCGTCGCTCTCGCGCCGCCGAACATTTTTTCCAGATGCCGGTTGAGATAAAACCGCAGCGCCCTCGCGCCAAGCGACCGCCCCCGGCCGCCTGCCTCCGCATACCACTGGCGAACCAGCGTTTCAGGATAAAGCAGGTCGATGGGGAATTCGATGAACGCCGGTCCCTGCACGCCCTCGCGGGCCACGGCAAACGCCTCCTCCAGCGCCGGGGCTATGTCGCGTACGCGGCGCAATTGCTTTACGATCTTCGCATGCGGCGCCACGACAGGACGCTGGTCGATGTCCTGAAGCGCGCCGCGCCCTTGCAGCATTGTCGGGGCCGCTCCGCCAAACAGGATCAGCGGCGACTGCGCAAGTTGCGCGTTCTTGAGCGGCGTGACGATGTTCGTAAGGCCCGGCCCCGCGGTAACGGCGGCAACGCCCGGCACACCGGAAAGCCGGGCCATCGCGTCGGCGGCGAAAGCCGCCGTGGCTTCGTGGCGCGTGTCGACGACGCGAATGCCCGCATCCTTCGCGCCGATGAGGATCGGCGAAATATGTCCCCCGCATAGCGTGAAGACCGCTGTCACGCCCTGCGCCTTGAGCGATGCCGCGATCACATCTCCTGCATGCCTTGCCGGGTTTGCGAGAGCCTCACCCTGCGCATCGCTTTTGAGCACAGCGACGCCGTCGCGCGCGTGCCCCTCTTCCAGCACTACGGCCATTCATTCCTCCCTGACCAGGCGCGTCTTGGTGCGCTGCCGTGGCGAGGGGCAGTTTATACCGCGAAGATGATGCGCTCTACCGAGCCTATGGTCGGGGGATTACGCACGCGCGGTGACGATCCATGCGTTGCCTTCGATGAACACGCCGCCCTCCTCGGCGCGATCCGCGAACGCCGCGCGCACCGCCCTCCTCGCTTGCTCAAGCACTTCGCCCTGCAATTCGCCGAGCACGCGCGAGAATGGGCCGGTTTCAAACGCCTGCTCCACCGCATCCTCGATGGCGGCATCGCGCGTCTCTCCGACGCCGTAAAGCATGCGACAGCCGAAGGGTTCGAGCGCGATGTGCGAAAATCCGGCGCCGGACAAGATCGATCTGACGCGCGCGGGATCCCCGAAGGAAAAGGGCCCCGGTGCGTCTGGCTCGGCTGGCGGCGCGGGCGGTATGAGCCCTTTCACCGCGCGGGCCGGTATGCTGACCAGCTCATTTTCCGCTGCCGGACGCCAGCACACGAAAGAAAGCCGGCCGCCCGGTTTCATGGCACCGTGCAGGTTCGCGAATGCGGCGACCGGTTCGGCGAAGAACATCACGCCGAAGCGCGAGAACATGAGGTCGAAATGCGCGCGTGGCAGGGCATATGTCGCGGCGTCGGCGAGTTCGAAACGGACCGGCAGAGCGGCCGGGGACGCCACCGCACGCTTGCGCGCGAGGGTCAGCATCGGTTCCGAGATGTCCACGCCGAGCACGCTGCCGGTTGCGCCGACTTCCTGCGCGAGTTGAAGTGCCGTGCTGCCGGCACCGCAGCCCACGTCGAGGACGAATTCGCCCGGCTTCGGCGCGGCGGCATCGAGCGCGGCGCGGCCAAGCGGCGCAAGCATGCGGTCGATTCGCTCATGGTTGACGACCCAGATTTCTCCCTTGCGTCCATTCCATTCCGCGCTTTGACCGTTTTCCGCCATGGCCGGTTCTCCTTTTCCCGTTACGGAGCATAAGAAAGCGTCGAGCTTGACAATATCAACAATGAAGCGGCTTTCTCGGCTGCGTATTTTGTCGATGAGAGAAAGCCGATGAATTTTCCTGTCAAAACGATTGCATTGCTTGCTTCGCTTGTTCTTGCTTCAGCCGCCTCCGCCGCGCGGCCCGAATGTGATGTCGCAGCCGACCTCTATAATCAGCAGGTCGAGGACGTCGCCGAGAAAATGGCCGCCTACAGGCAGTGTCTCGCGGAGAGCGAGGGGACCGACGATTGCTCGAAAGAGTTCAAGCGGCTCAGATCCGCTCAGGACGATCTTGAATCTGCTGTGGGCGACGTCCAGAATTATTGTTACTGATTGCCGGCGCGCAGCGGCAGGCGCACGCCTCGCCGCTTGCTGGCGCCATGATCAGGGAGCAGCAGCACTTGTCCGAGCCCGCCAAGCCGATCGCAATTTATGTCGACGCCGACGCATGTCCGGTGAAGGCGGAAGTGTACCGCGTGGCCGAGCGGTGCGCGCTCAAGGTCTACGTCGTCAGCAACAGCGCGATCCAAATTCCGAAATCGCCCCTGATCGAGCGCGTGCTCGTCGGCAGCAATTCCGATGCCGCCGACGACTGGATCGCGGAGCGTGTGTCGCGCGGAGCCATCGTGATAACCGCCGACGTACCGCTTGCGCATCGCTGCGTCAGGGCCGGTGCGGACGTCATCTCGCCGAACGGCCGCGCTCTTACGGATGCCTCGATCGGAATGGTGCTTGCAACGCGTGACCTGATGGCCGATCTGCGATCGGGTGGGCAGGTCATCGGCGGACCGAAACCGTTCCAGCCGCGCGACCGGGCCAACTTTCTTTCGGCGCTCGATCTCGCGGTTGTCAGGCTGAGGCGCGACGGGTTCGGCGTGTAGCGTCGCGTTTCGGCGCGCGAACTTTCGAGCCTTGCAAGGCGGTTCAGGCTTTGCGTGAGCCCGAAGAAGCTTGCGGCGCTTTTCTGCTGCGGCCGCTCGCCGTCTTCCGGCTTCGTTTCATCGCGCCCGACCGGGGCGAGTCCCCGTAGCTTGCGCGCGGCTCGGGGCGCCCGTTCATGGGCACGATGGTGATCGTGTCATCGCGCTTTCCGGTTCGCATCAGGGCGCGGGTAAAGTCCGGCGCGGCCCGCGCACTCACCTCGAACATGCTTTCGCCCTCAAGGATCTGGATGGCGCCGATGTCCCGGCTGGTGACATCGCCCGCCTTGCAGATAAGGGGCAGGATCCAGCGCGGCTCGGCTCTCTGCTTCCGGCCGACCGAGACCCGGAACCAGACACCGCCTTCGAAATCGCCGCGCGGGGCTTCGACTTCGCTGGCATCCCGTCCGCTGTTCACGAACTCTTCCGGTGTCGGGCGACGCGTCTGATTTTGACGGAAGAACGCCGCCGCGATTTGCTCCGGACTCTTCGTGGCGAGCAGATCGCGCGCGAAATCGGCTTCTTCATCGGTGAGCGGACCTTCAAGCGAAGGATCGTTCATGAGCCGTTCGCGGTCGCGCTGGATGATCGTCTCGGCGCTCGGAACCGGCATCCACGACACCTTCACCTTCGCGGCCTGCAGCAGCTTGTCGACGCTCCGGCGCTTGCTGTGCGGTGTGATGAGAACGCTGACGCCGCTTCGTCCCGCGCGCCCGGTTCGCCCGCTGCGATGCAGAAGCGCCTCGCTATCCTTCGGCAAATCGGCGTGAATGACGAGGTCGAGGGTCGGCAGATCGATGCCGCGCGAGGCCACGTCCGTTGCGACGCAAACCTGAGCCCGGCCGTCGCGCATCGCTTGAAGCCCGCGGGTGCGCTCTGTCTGGCTGAGCTCACCCGAAAGCGCAACGACGCCGAACCCGCGATTGCCGAGGCGGCTTGCAAGATGCTTCACGCCTTCACGCGTGGTGCAGAAGACGAACGCGCTGCTCGCCTCGAAATAGCGCAGGATATTGATGACGGCGTTTTCCCGCTCGCCCGAGGCGACGGCAACGGCGCGATAATCGATGTTGGCGTGCTGCGTCGCGCCGCTGTTGGAGGAAATCCTGATGGCGTTTTTCTGAAAGCGGCGGGCGAGCGTTTCGATCGGCTTCGCCACGGTTGCCGAAAACATGAGGGTGCGACGCTCCGGCGGGGCGGCCTTGAGGATGAACTCCAGATCTTCCCGGAAGCCCAGATCCAGCATTTCGTCGGCCTCGTCGAGAACCATCGCGCGCACTGCCGCCATGTCGAGCGAGCCGCGCGTGATGTGATCGCGCAGCCGTCCCGGCGTGCCGACGACGATATGCGCGCCGCCCGCGAGCAACCGGCGTTCCTGCCGCATGTCCATGCCGCCGACGCATGACGCAATTCTTGCGCCTGCGGGTGCGTATAGCCATTCAAGTTCGAGGCGCACCTGCAGCGCCAGTTCGCGCGTCGGCGCAACGACGACGGCGAGAGGCTCTGACCCGGCCGGGAAGCGTTCCTGACCGCGCAGCAAGGTGGAAGCCATGGCGAGACCGAAAGCGACTGTCTTGCCGGAGCCTGTTTGCGCGGAAACGAGAAGATCGGCTTCGCCGACATCCCCTTCAAGGACAGCGCGCTGCACGTCGGTCAGCGTCGTATACCCTTGTTTGGCAAGCGCCTCCGCGAACAGGGGAGACACTCCATCAATAACCATCATGTGAGGCGCTTTCGGTTCTCAATTTAGAGGTGGCAGGATGATAACGTCACCCTTAGCGGCGAGTGGGAGCAGACAGCTAAAGCTTTGACAGCCTTTAAACGGCTGAAGCAGCTTTTCGGACCGCGAAGCATGTTTGTGAGGGCCGCTTAAAATGGCAGCTTTGCAAGGTTTACGCAACTTCGCCGGTTACGACCAGTCCGAAGGCTGCAAAACAGGGTCGGGTGGGGACACGCTGCGGTGATATCGATGCGGCCGAGGGCATCGCCTGTTCTCTCTCGATTACGCTTTGCCATGCAAACCGGGCCCGGTTTCGCCCTTCATTTCCACGACGAAGGAAAGATTGTCGACCTGACTTTGCGGGTAGGAGTACCGGGCCGTGGCTGTCGAGCAGTCGGACGGCACCCCCTCGATATGGGAGCGGGACCGGGTAGCCCCGTCGAATGCTGGTGGAGGCCGCCGTCATCGCCCCGACCGCCTTCCCGCACGACTTTCGCATCTGACACGAAATCGACGGGCGCGCTTTCGCCGCCCGTCGTCTTGGAATTGTCCCGGCGTTTCGCACGTGTCAGCCCCGGCGAGGTCGGAACTGGCGCGGAAGCGGTCCTAGAAAACGACCTTCAGTTGCATTCCGACGGCGACCACGTCATCGATATGCTTGAAGTAGAAGCTGCCGGGATCCATGATGTACTGAACGTCAGGACGGATCGAGGCCCATTTGTTGATCTGATAGGTGTAGCTCAGTTCCAGCGCTTTTTCCGCGAGTGTGAAATCGGAAAAAGCGCCGGTCGTGGCAGCTGCCTTGATCCTTGCGTTTTCAAGCAGCTGCTCGTTGACGCTTGCCTGCACATAGCCGAACGCGAGAACGTCTTTCGGGCGGGAATCGAAGACACCCTGGTAAACCAGTCCGGCCGACCACCAATCTCTCAGCACCGCCGTTTCCGGGTTGGACCACATATACTGCGCGAACACGCTCAGTCCCCGGCTGTCGTCGCCGGCAACGGTCGTGATCTTCTGATCGATCATGATGTAGGTTCCCTGCCTCTGACCGATATAGTCGCTGAGGCCGAGTTCCTTCACATTCGAATTGTCGTAGACATAGCCGACCTTGTAGTGGCCCGGATAGGCTGTGCCCTTGCCGGGTTCGTACGCGACTTCGACCGGAAGGAGCGTGCCCGTTGTGCCTTCGGCGAAAGGATTGAAGGCGTTCTTCTCAAGGCCGAGGCTCGGGTTCACCTGGAACAAACCCGTTCTTACATAAACCTCGGGAGTTACCTTGTACGTTACTTCGGCGCTCCAGCGGGCATTCGGATAGTTATACCAGCCGGTGTTCGCGGACTGTGCGAGCGGGTGGGCGCAGAAGGCGGCGTTGACGAAGTTCGTCAGCAACTGGGTCATGCCGAAGTCATTGCCCATCGGGAAATAACCCAGCTTGTAGTTCACCTTGCCGTCGAGAATGTTCTGATCGAAACTGGCTTCGGTGATGCGGGTCCACTGGCCGCCATAGTTTTCCTGAATCGGGAAGCGGTTGCCCGCGAGTTCCGATGAGGTGCCGCGGCCCATGCGGTCGTTGAGCGTCACGTGAAAACGGCCGTCGGTCCAGTTGGCGAGCTTGGCCATATCGAAGTCGGCGCCAAGCTTCACCTGCTGCGAATAGCGGAATCCCTGATCGAGGCCGCCGCTTACGACGCCCATCGTCTCGGACACATAGTCGCCACGGAAGGTGATGCCTTCCGACACCAGCTTGGAGCGCCGCCCGTTCCAGCCGCCCGTCAGATACTTGTCGTCGAGCGGATCGCCGACGGCATAAGAGCCGAACAGGCCGTCCACGGGGCCTGCCGCAGGCGCGCTCGACGCCTGAAGATCCGCTGCCCAGGATACGCCGTGAGGCATCACGGTCGTACCCACGAGCGCCAGCGTGCCAACGCAGATAAGATTGGTAATAGGCAGGCGACGCCTGCGAAGTGAAGACATTTTAACCCCCCTCAAGTGAAAGCAAGCCGGACCCTTCGATCCGACATCAAGCGAACGGTCCGGATGCCGCAGTCCCATGCGGCATCCGGACTGGCCATCAAGCGCCGGTGATGGCCTTGTGAATGGTCTCCAGCACAGACTGGAGAGCGTGCACGTCGATCTGTCCCGGTGCGGACGCTTGCCCAACCATGCCGAACGTGGCCGCCGATCCGAACAATTCGCCGGTCAAGCGCGAAACGACGCCCGTGCCGCCCATTGCCATGGTGATCATGGGTTTTTCGGTGTAGCGGCTGCGCATTTCCCACGTGGCCGTGAGAAGCTTCAGCACGTCGCCCGCATCCTTCGGCATCGCCGCCAGCTTGAGAACGTCGGCGCCGAGGACTTCCATCTTGCGAAGCCGACGAACGAGTTCGTCCGCATCCGCGGTGGCTTGGAAGTCGTGGTTCGACATCACGACCGCCACACCGGCTGCATGCGCTGCCTTGACGATGCGGCGCACGGCCTTCTCGTCGCGCACCAGTTCGACATCGATCAGGTCTACCTTGCCCTTTTTCACGATCGTCTCGTAAAAACCGGCATAGGCCTTGTCATCGATTGCCGTAACGCCGCCCTCGGCCTTGGTCCGGAAGGTGAGAAGAAGCGGCTTTCCGTTGATCGCGCCGGCAACGTCCTTCGACAATTCCGCGACGGCCTCGGCGTTGAGCGCGATTTCGAGATAATCGACCCGGAACTCGATGAGATCGATCGAGGGATCGGCACCGATTTTCGTAGCGAAGCTCCGCACGGAAGCGGGATCCTTCGCCGTGATCGGGACGATGGTTTTCGGCTTGCCCTCGCCGATGGCGATGTTTCGGATCACCAGCGGCTTCGTCTGCTTGGGCGCTGCTTTGGCGACCGCTTCTTCCTTGGCGAAAGCGGAAGGAGCGATAGCGGGCAGCCCCGTTGCGGCTACGGCGGCAGTGACGAGACCGGTGGTAAGAAGCAGGCGGCGCCCCACCTTGCCGGATAAGATGTTGTTAGGCATTGGATTCACTCGCTTGCGAAATCAGTTGTTTCGAGAAACCGCGTTGGCAAGCGGTGTGCTGAGCATGGAGGTCGCGCCGTCCACGGTCGTAGCTGTCGCCGTGAAGTTCGCCGCGCTGGCGGCTTTCGCGGCATCGGCCACATAGGTGAAGGAGCCCTTCCCCGAAGCGTCCAGCGGCACATTCGCAAAGCCGAGGTAGATTTCGGCTTCCTTCGAGGAGGCGTCGGTATTGGCGAAGAATTCGATCCGATAAAGGGTCTTTGGCTGACCTTCGACCTCGCCCTTGATTTCGACGCCGCTGGCGGCCGGGTTCGCGGCGACAAGCTTCGGCGCGGACTGGTTATGGTTCGGCATCGGCTCGCAGTCGGGAGCGGTCACGCCCGGCGCGCAGATCTTCTCCATCTTGCTGGTATCGCCGTCGATACCGCCGCCCCGGTTTCCGACGAAGACGTCGTGCTCAAGGCCCGGGACGCCGAACACGATGGCGCCCTTGTGCTCGGGGAGACAAGCGCCGCCCGCGAAGCAGCGCTCGATGTCCTTGCCGTTGTCGAACATCGAGTTAGCCGTGATGCGGTTCACGGCAGGGCCGGTGATACGGTTGCGGCCGGGGGTTCCGTTCGGGCCAGGAGCCGCCTGGGGACGGACCGAAACGGCAACGCGGTTCCCCGTCATGATGTTGCCATCGACGATGTTGCCCGTACCGGAGAGCGTCACGGCGGAGGAGAGCTTCGTGAAGGTGTTCGCCGCGATGTAATTGCGGTTCCCCCAGTTCAGCTGCACACCGTCCGACTGGTTTTCGAAGTGGTTGCGCACGATGCTGTTATCGTTGCCCCACAGGATTTCGAGCCCCTGGGAGGGCTCTTCGATCGTGCCGTCGTTGGTGATGAAGTTGTCGGCGAGGAGGTTGAACGCCGCGCCACGCGTCAGTTCCATCGCATCGCCGTTGTTGAAGAAGTAATTGCGAAGGATCTTGTTGTTGTTCGTGGTGGTGGATGTCGAGGCGCCTTTTCCGTCATCGCCTGTAATCATGATGCCGGCGCCGCCGTGATTACCGACGATGCGGCTGTCGCGGATCACATTGCGGCTCGCGCGGTTGATGAGCACGCCGATACAGAAATTACGGATTTCTATGCCGGCGATCTCGACGTCCTGCGTATCCTGAAGGACGATCCCCGGTTTCGTCGTCGTGCGCACGTTGGTGCCGAACTGGCCCGGCACTGCGCCTGGGCAATCCTTCGCGCTCGGGCCGACATAGCCTGAGCCGTCGATCGCGACGAAACTTCCGTTTTCGTCATGGAGCGGGAAGCTGATTTTCACCGGCCCCTTGATGGGCGGGAGTTCGGACTTCACGACGATAGCGTAGGGCGCGGCGCCGACGGCATCTATATCGATTTGATAATGGCCGGGGTTCTTGTTGTTTTCCTCAAGAGCCCAACGGAGCGTTCCCGTGCCCCCATCGTCGCCGTATCGAGTGACTTTCAGGACTTCGACCGCCGGATCGGCCTGAACTTGCTGGCCCATCAGTGCCAGCGGCAGAACGAAAATCGCGGAGGCGCGTTTCAGTTTGCCCATTTTCTCCTCCAAGTGAACCGCCCGACGAGATTTTTCCTCGGGACCGATTATCGTCACCCATCGGGTGACGGCGTCGCGATCCTTCGGCTTTCATCGAGGCTTCACCGATCTGAGGGCTAACAACCGTCAGACGAGAAGAAGCTTTTCAGTAAAATACGGGGAGGCCTCATGCAATTCTGACAACATTCAGACCATTTATCCAAATTTAAGCCAAATGATCTTTGGCTTCATTGGATCGCAGTGGTTCTCATGCGCCGGCGGGATTTGCTCTCAACCTGACCGTTCTCCGGATCGTTACGATGGGAGCACCGTAGGAGCGGCGGAACGGAATTTAAAATACCATTGTGATATTTCACATATATCGGACCGATAGCGTCAACGGAGCCGTCGGGGGGGCATGGAAAGCGCTCACGCGCGGTCGCAATGCGAGTCTTGAGACCGGCATTTGAGACCGTCATTTGGGCAAAGAGCGGAGTTCAGGCGCGTTTTCGGGCACGCGGGAGAGAGAGCTTTTCCCGAGACTCGCCGTCCTCGGCCTCTTCCTCGGATGCCGCCATGATCCGGGCGATCACCGATGCCGCCACGGCGTTGAGTTGCATCCCCTTTGGTCGGACGATAGCCGGATGGAAGCCCATTGAGGGCTCGTCCAGGGAGAATATGCAGCCCTGATCCGGGCGATAATCTCGCGTCTCGGACTCCGGCAGGATCGCAATCGACCCCGTCTCCGCGCGCCACAAATCCTTGATGATACGCACATCGGGGCAATCCATGGCGACGTGCGCGGACATGCCATGCGCGTGGAACCAGCGGATGAACCTTTCGTAGCTTCCGCCTCCCGAGGGGCGACGCAGGAGCATTAGGGGAAAGGGCGCGATATCCTCCATGCGAAGCGTCTCTCCCCAAGACGGGCGTACGAGGGACTTCGGGACTATCACCGAAACACGTGAGGGCGGCAGGAGATCGACAATCAGCCCGGCTTCCGGCGGCGGCGCCTGCATAATGGCGAAATCGATGCATCTCTGGCCGAGCATCGATTCGAGCCAGTCGCTGTCGCCAAGCACCACCCTGAGCTTCACATTCGGGAAGTGGCCGCAAATCTCCCGCAGCGGCTCCATGAGATATGACGCACATGTCGAGGAAACGCCGATCACGACCCAGACCGGGGAGCATTGGCTTGCCTTCATCTCCTCGGAAAGTGCGTCGACCTCCGAGAGGATAAGCTTCGCGCGCTCATAGAGAAGACGTCCCTCCTCCGTCACACGGCACCAGCGCGTGCCGCGTTCGATGAGCTTCACTCCGAATTCTTCTTCCAGTTCCTTCAAACGCAGGCTGAGCGGCGGCTGCGCCATGTTCAGCGCGGCCGCTGCCTTGCTGATCTGACCATGGTCTACGATGGCACAAAAGTACCGTAATCGTTTCAAATCCACGCTCATACCCCCTCGATATGTCGAAAATATCGCAATGGTATTTCCCTTTCTTGTGCCGCCAAGCCTATGGATAGGACCAAGGCATGAAGGAGAAAATGAGGCATGACGGCGCAGACGAATTAGAAAACAACGACAGAATAGTCAAATGAATCCCAAATTATCTTGGTTGTTCCGGCTACGTCCTGCGAGGCGTCAAGGATCAACATTGCCTAGCAGGGAGAATAATATGTTCTCTGACGGAACAATAGACGCTGATGATGTAATCGACTTGCGGTCGGCTCTCGCTCTACTGGAGCAGAACCCGGGGCAATTGGTTACAACGGACGTACCCGTCGACCCGCTCGCCGAATTGTCGGGCGTCTATCGTTATGTTGGCGCTTCGGGTACGGTCAAGCGCCCCACCCGGGTCGGTCCGGCGATGATCTTCAACAAGATCAAGGGCTACGAAGGATCTCGCGTCCTTATCGGCCTTCTTGCCAGCCGCAAGCGCGTCGCACTCATGCTCGGATCTACACCTGAGCGTCTGGGCTTTCTTTTGAACGACGCAGTCCAGCACGCGATACCGCCGATCGTCGTCGGCCGTGAAAAGGCGGTTTGCCAGGAAGTCGTTCATCTGGCTTCAAATCCGGACTTCGATATCCGCAAATTGCTTCCTGCGCCGACGAACACCGAGGAGGACGCGGGGCCCTATTTCACGATGGGCATGGTCTACGCGTCGGACCCCGAGACCGGCGAGTCTGACGTTACCATCCACCGCATCTGCGTGCAGGGCCGCGACGAACTCTCGATCTATTTCGTTCCCGGACGGCACATCGACGCGTTCCGAATGAAGGCGGAGGCGGCGGGCAAGCCGCTGCCCATTACGATCAGCATCGGCGTCGACCCGGCCATCGAAATCGGCGCCTGCTTCGAGCCGCCCACAACGCCGCTCGGCTTCGACGAACTTTCCATCGCCGGCGCGCTGCGTAAGCGGCCTGTCGAACTCGTGGATTGCCTTACGGTTCCTGCGCGCGGCATCGCAAACGCTGAAATCGTGATCGAAGGCGAAATCCTTCCGAACGTCCGGGTTCGCGAAGACCAGAACACCAACACCGGCAAGGCCATGCCGGAATTCCCCGGCTACACCGGCGATTCCAAGGCAGCCCTCCCGGTGATCAAGGTGAAGGCCGTAACGCATCGCCGCAACCCGATCATGCAGACCGTGATCGGCCCTTCGGAAGAGCATGTGAGCATGGCGGGCATCCCGACCGAGGCGAGCATCCTGTCGATGGTGGAACGCGCCATGCCGGGCAAGCTGCTGAACGTTTACGCCCACACGTCGGGCGGCGGCAAATACCTCGCCATCCTGCAGTTCAAGAAATCGGCTCCGGCCGACGAAGGCAGGCAACGGCAGGCGGCATTGCTGGCGTTCTCGGCGTTCTCGGAACTCAAGCATGTCATCATCGTCGATGAGGATGTCGACCTCTTCGATACAAACGATGTGCTCTGGGCCATGACGACACGTTATCAGGGCGACGTCAGCACGGTCTTCATACCGAATGTCCGCTGCCATCCGCTCGATCCGTCGGCCACGCCGGAATTCAGCCCCTCGATCACCCAGGCGGGCAATTCCTGCAAGGTCATCTTTGACTGCACGGTGCCGTTCCATCTGAAGGACCACTTCCACCGTAGCAAGTTCAAGGAAGTCGACGTGAAGCGTTTCCTGCCGGATTTCGATCCGGCCTCGTAAGGAGCGAAATACCCCTCTTCCTGGCGGGAGAACGGGGGCGAGGATCGGTTCCGCATCTCCTCCATCGTTGGAGGAGGGGAACGCGAGAACCGATCCTTATTCCTTCGGCAAGGAGCAACACATGGAAAAGCGACGCTTGATCGTCGGAATCAGCGGTGCGACCGGATTTCAGTTTGGAATAAGGGCGCTCGAATTACTCAGGGAGCTTGGTGTCGAAACCCACCTCGTGATGTCGAAGGGCGCCGAAATGACCCGGCATTACGAGACGGATCTCAAGAGCGAAGACGTCCATGCGCTGGCGGATGTCGTACATCCCATCGGCAATCTCGGCGCGACGATCTCCAGCGGTTCGTTCCGAACGATGGGAATGCTCGTCGCTCCCTGTTCCATGCGCACCTTGGGCGCTATCGCTGCCGGCATCAGCGACAATCTGCTGACAAGAGCTGCCGACGTCGTCCTCAAGGAACGCCGCAGGCTCGTGCTGATGACACGCGAGTCGCCGCTGCATCTTGGTCACCTGCGCAACATGGTCGCCGTGACGGAAATCGGGGCGGTCGTCTTCCCGCCTGTCCCGGCCTTCTACATCAAACCCCGGTCAATCGACGACCTGATTTCGCACACCGTCGGCAGGGCTCTCGACATGTTCGATCTGGATGTGAAGTCGCTCAGGCGATGGTCGCCTGACAAGCCCGCGAGAGCCGATAT
Organism: Rhodomicrobium sp.; assembly: GCF_047605405.1. Classification (NCBI taxonomy): domain Bacteria; kingdom Pseudomonadati; phylum Pseudomonadota; class Alphaproteobacteria; order Hyphomicrobiales; family Hyphomicrobiaceae; genus Rhodomicrobium; species Rhodomicrobium sp. The sequence goes on from NZ_JASGFR010000014.1 coordinate 25,049, forward strand.
CGAACACACAATCCCAGCGATGGGGGCACGGAGAGCATCATGATTGGACCAATCGTCAACGGCGCGGCCGTTGTTATCGGAAGCATCAGCGGCGGCGCACTGGGAGAACGCGTTCCAGCCCGGGTGAGAAACGCGCTGCCGATGACCTTCGGCGTCGCTTCCATGGCGCTCGGCATAGCGCTCATCGTCAAGATCAAGTTTATCCCGGCCGTTATTCTGGCGCTGCTGCTTGGATCGCTGATCGGCGAGCTGATTTCGCTCGAAGCAGGCATCCAGAAGTTTGCGGCGAAGGCGCGCCGCCTGATCGACGCGATTACCCCGGCCCGCAGCAACGGGGTTTCCCACGAAGAGTTTCTCGACAAGTTCGTTGCGCTCACCGTGCTGTTCTGTGCGTCGGGCACCGGCATTTTCGGCTCGATGAACGAGGGCATGACGAACGATCCCTCCCTTCTTATCGCCAAGTCGGTGCTCGATCTGTTCACCTCGGCGATTTTCGCCACCGCGCTCGGCTTCTCGGTCGCCGTGATCGCCATTCCTCAATTCGCCATTCAGGCCGGACTTCTCCTTGGCGCCGAGCAGATCCTGCCGCTGACCACGCCGGAGATGATCGCCGACTTCTCAGCCTGCGGCGGCGCGATCATGTTCGCAACCGGCTTCCGTATCTGCGGAATAAAGCCCTTCCCTATCGCGAACATGCTTCCGGGGCTTCTTTTCATCATGCCGATTTCGGCGATGTGGGCGCGCTATGTCATTGGTATCGGGGGGTGAGCAAGGCGGGTCTCCAAAGCACAAGCGGCGCAGAGAAATGACCGACCTGCAGAGAATCATTTCGTTCATCTCACGGAATCACGTCCTGACGGTTTGCAGTGCAAACGATGGGACACCCTGGGCCGCCAGTTGCTTTTACGCCTTCGACTTCAATCGGATACGGTTCCTGATCCTCACAAGCCTCGAAACGCGCCACGGTGCCGAAATGGCCCGAAACGCGAAGGTGGCGGGAACCGTATCAGCACAGCAGTCCGCCGTCGCGACGATACGCGGACTGCAATTTGCCGGAACCAGCCGACAGCTTGAGGGAGATGAGGCGGAGCAAGGAAGGGCGATTTATTATCGAAAATTTTCGTTCGCCCGCCTTCGCCCCGCGCCGATCTGGACCATCGATCCCGAAATTCTCAAGCTCACCGACAACAGGCTTGGCTTCGGTACCAAGATCATCTGGACGAGGCCGGAGGATTGAACGCTTTCCCGCTCTCGGCGGACATCCTGATCCGGCGAGTACGTCAGGTTTGGATCGGGATCGACCCGCGCCGCGCGTTTTCTATCGAGGACATCATGACCAATAAAGCCATCGCGTGCGTAGCGTTTGCCTTTGCCTCGGCCACTTCAGCCGTTCATGCCGGCACCCCTTCCGAACTTCAGCCGGGCCTCACGACCGGCATCGCTCTCGGCGCGGCTGGCCAGCTTCCGCCTGGTGTCTATGATGTCGTGATCGGCAATTACGGGTCGAGAAATGCTTCCCCCGGAAATATTGACGATCTCGGTGCGGTCGTTCCCTCATGGCTGATCTGGTCGACGCCCTGGACGATCGCGGGAGGCCGCCTCCTTTTCGATACGGCGACGCCTTATGTCGATCTCGCCGTGAAGGACGGCCCCTCCATGAGCGGCTTCGCCAACACGATCTTCGACGCCCAGCTGAAATGGGATCTCGGCGGCGGCTTTTACGGCGGCTTTCAGGCGGGCGTGTATCTGCCGTCGCGAACAGCAGTCGGGCGCGATCTGACGTCTTTTCAAGGGATTGCGGCGCTCAGCTATTTGAAGGACAGCTGGAATCTCTCGACATCGGTGATTTACGGCACCGGCGGAGCGGCGGGCGGCGTCGACTATTCGGACTGGCTCAATATCGATCTCACCGCCACGCGGAAATTCGGTGCCTGGGAATTCGGCGCCGTGGCGTTCTATTCGACCGATATCGGAGGGGGAGACGGCCTCAGCCAGTTCGCGTTAGGGCCACTCGTCGGCTATGACTTCGGCTCAGCCGTCGTCCAGCTGAAACTCACCCGCGATGTGTATGAACGAGGCTACGAAGGGCACGACACGCGCGCGGCCGTCAATATCTCCTTTCCCATCTGGGTTGGGGATCAGTGTTGCGAGAAGCGGTGACGGCATTTTCCGGTCGCTAAATCGCGCTCATATCAATGCTAACGCTTAGACATCGATGAGGTTTGTCGCACCATAGGCAGCGAAGACGAGAACTTTCTAATCTGTATCCTGCCTTGAGTTTTCAGTAATAGTCAGCTGTCCACAAGGTGACAAAATGGGTGCCGCGGGCTGCGGCTCCTTGGTCCCGATTTTTCGCTCCCTGTGCATGCTGGTCACGAAAGTGCTGCCAAACCGCGCGTAAAGCGCCGGAAGCACGACGAGCGTCAGAAGCGTCGCGCTGATGACCCCGCCGATGACGACGGTTGCGAGGGGCCTTTGCACCTCCGCGCCCGTGCCCGTAGCGAGCGCCATGGGCACGAAGCCGAGCGAAGCGACGAGCGCTGTCATGAACACGGGCCTCAACCTCCCGAGCGCGCCGGTCACGACCGCATCCCGCCGGAGCATCCCGTCCTTCTGAAGTTTCTGAATGTAGCTCAACATGACGAGGCCGTTCAGCACGGCGATGCCGGACAACGCTATAAACCCCACCGCCGCCGAAACCGAGAACGGCATATCGCGAAGCCACAGCGCCGCGATGCCGCCGGTGAGCGCGAGCGGCACCGCCGTGAAGACGAGGGCCGCGTCGCGCGCCGAGCCGAGCGCGGAGAAAAGAAGCAGGAAGATCAGCAGCAGGCATGCCGGCACGACCAGAGACAAGCGATGTTTCGCTAGCGCGAGGTTCTCGAACTGACCGCCCCATTGAGTGAACGAACCGGCGGGCAGCACCACTTCCGCCTTTACGCGGGCCTGCGCTTCGACAACGAGCGAGGCGATATCGCGACCGCGCACATTTGCCTGCACCACGACGCGCCGCTTGCCGTTTTCGCGGCTCACCTGGTTCGGCCCCTCCGAGAACTCGAACCGCGCCACGCGCTTGAGCGGCACGCTTTGCGGCGGGGCGCCCTGCGCCTGTGGAAGCGGAACCGGCGTATTTTCGAGCGCGGCGAGGTCGTCGCGAACGGCTTCGGGCAGACGCACGACAATCGCGAAGCGACGGTCACCCTCGAACACAACACCCGCTTTCCGGCCGCCGATGGATGCGCCGATGATGTCCTGAATGGTTCCGACCGAGATACCGAGGCGCGCGGCTTCATTCCGGTCGATCGAGATATCCATGAAGGGTAACCCCTCCGCCTGTTCGACCTTCACATCCACCGCGCCGCTGGTCCGGCGCAGGATGCTGGCAATCCCGTTCGCCGCTTTCAGCATCGCTTCGGGGTCTTCACCGAACACCTTCACCGCGAGATCGCCGCGCACACCGGCAAGAAGCTCGTTGAAACGCATCTGAATGGGCTGCGTGAACTCATAGACGTTGCCGGGAAGACGCGAGACGGCCACGTTCAGCCTGGCGATGAGGTCGTCCTTCGAAAGCGCGGGCTCGGGCCAATCGGCGCGCGGCTTCAGGATGATGAAGGTGTCAGACGCGTTCGGCGGCATCGGATCGGTGGAAACTTCGGCCGTGCCGGTCTTCGAAAAGACGAAAGCGACCTCCGGCGCGGCGCTCAATGCTTTCTCCACGCGAGTTTGCATCGCCTGCGATTGAGTGAGCGATGTGCTGGGGATGCGAAGCGCATGCATGGCGAGATTTTTTTCGTCGAGTGTCGGGACAAACTCCTGTCCGAGCCGCCCGAATGCGAAAACGGATGCGCCGAACAGCGCCACGGCGAGCGCGATATAGGGCAATGGGCGCCGTACTGCCGAACCTAAAACCGGGCGATAGGCAGCTTTCAGGCTCCGCACGAGCCGGTTCTCCTTCTCCTCGACACGGCCCCTGATGAAGATCGCAATCATCGCTGGCACGGCAGTCAGCGACAGCACGAAGGCGGCGGCAAGCGCGCAGATCACCGTCAGCGCCATCGGCTCGAACATCTTGCCTTCGACGCCGGTGAACGTCAGCAGCGGCACATAGACGAGGATGATGATCGCCTGACCGTAGACCGATGGCTCGATCATTTCCCTGGCAGCCCGCGAGACGGTTTCGAGACGCTCGTCCAGCCGCAGCAATCGCCCAAGCTCGTGCTGGCGTTCGCCGAGCCGTCGCAGGCAGTTTTCCGCGATGATCACCGCACCATCCACGATCAAGCCGAAATCGAGCGCGCCAAGGCTCATGAGGTTCGCGCTGATGCGCCCCTCAACCATGCCGGTGGCGGTAATGAGCATGGAAACCGGGATCACGAGCGCCACGATGAACGCCGCGCGGATATTGCCGAGGAACAGGAACAGCACCGCGACAACCAGCAGCGCGCCTTCCGCGAGGTTGGTCGCCACTGTCGCGATGGTCGCGTCCACGAGCTGCGTGCGGTTGAGCGCCACATTCACCGCGATATCCGGCGGGAGCATTTTCCGCACTTCGTCGAGCTTTTCGACAACAGCCGATGAAATCGTGCGGCCGTTGCCGCCGATGACCATAAGGGCCGTGCCGACGACGACTTCTTCGCCGGAACGGCTCGCGCTGCCGGAGCGCAGTTCGCGCCCCACGGCGACGGTCGCCACGTCGCGCACGCGCACCGGTACGCCGCCGCGAGCCGTTACCACGACATCGGCGATTTCCCCTGTCGTCTGGAGCTGACCGCGCGAGCGCACGATGATGCCCTCGCCGTTGCGCTCAAGATAACCCGCGCCACGATTGAGATTGCCCCGTTCGAGCGCCAACGCGAGATCGTCGAACGACAGGCCGAGGGCGACGAGCTTCGCGGGGTCGGGCTCGACGTGATACTGCTTCACGAAGCCGCCAATGGCGTCGACGCCCGCAACACCCGGTACGAGGCGCACCTGCGGCCGGATCACCCAATCCTGAATTTCGCGCAAGTAGGCGGCCTGCTCGATCGCAGTTTCCAGCCGTCTTCCTTCCGGTGTCAGGTAGCTGCCGTCCGTCTGCCAGCCGGGCTTTCCGTCGACTGCGCGTGCGGCCTTTGAAAAGGAGACGGTCCACATCACGATTTCGCCGAGCCCCGTTGAGATGGGGCCGAGCTTCGGCTCGACGCCAAGGGGCATGGCATCGCGCGCTTCCTGCAACCGCTCAAGCACCTGCTGGCGCGCGAAATAGACGTCCATCCGATCGCTGAAAACGGCTGTGACTTGCGAGAAGCCGTTGCGCGAGAGCGAGCGGGTGTATTTAAGCCCCGGCGTACCGGCGAGCGCGGTCTCTATCGGGTAGGTGATTTGCTGCTCGACATCGACAGGCGACAGAGCGGGGGCAAGCGTATTGATCTGCACCTGATTGTTGGTGATGTCGGGGACGGCATCGACCGGAAGGCGCCCAAGCGACCACATGCCGATGCCCGCGACGACGGCTGTCAGCACAAGCACCGCCCAGCGCCTGCGCACCGAAAAGGAAAGAAGGCCTTCGATCACGTTCGTTCCCTCAGTGCGCGTGCTCGGCGGAGCCCTTGCCAAGCTCTGCCTTGAGAATGAACGTGTTCGAAACAGCGACGTTTTCGCCGGGCGATACGCCGGAGGCAATTTCCGCTGTCTCGCCATCCTGCCTCGCGATGGCGACCTTTCGTTTTTCGAAGCCGTTCGGTGTTCGGACGAAGACCGTGTGCTCGCCTTCGATCCGCTGGATCGCGGCGATGGGCACACTGGTTTCAACGGCGTTTTCATCGATGGCGATTTCGGCCGTAACGAAGGTTCCAGGGCGCCAGATCAAATTCGGATTGTCGACCAGCGCTATGGCTCTGGCGGCCCGCGTATCGGCGGCGATGACAGGACTGACGAAGATCACACGACCGGGCGCCGTTTCCTTCGAGGACGCTGCCCTGATCAGGAGGGTGTTACCCTCCCTGACACGATCGAGATCGGCGGCGGGAAGGGTAATATCCACCCACACCTTTGACAGGTCGGCGATAACGTAAAGCTCCGACTCCTGCCCCTCGCGGCCCACTGGCGCGCCGAGGTCGACGCGACGCTCCACGACGCGGCCCGCGATCGGCGAGCGGATTTCGTAGCGGCGCAGCGCCTTGCCGACCGCGTCCACGCTTGCGCCCCCCTCCTTCGCCTCGACGGCCGACGCCGCCTGCTTCGAAAGGGCGTCGATGTCGCGCGCATCGATTCCCAGTGCGAGGAGCTTCTGGCGGGCAAGGTCGGTTCGCACGCGCGTCTCGGAGTAAGCGGAGCGTGTCCTGAGATATTGCTGTTCGGGGGTGATCTGCTTCTGCCACAGAGCGCGGTCGCGCTCGTAAAGCGTCTTCTGCAACGCGAAGGACACGAGCGCCGAGATGTATTCGCTGCGGGCCTCGGCCACCTCGCGGCTTTCCAGCGCCGCGATGACCTCGCCCTTCTCAACGGTGTCGCCGAGCTTCTTCCGGAGATCCGAAACGATGCCCACGACATTGGCGGGGATGCGCGCGATGCGATCCTGATCCATGGCGATCACGCCCGGCATCACGAGCCGTTGGACGACGCGTCCCTTGGATACCGGAGCGACGGCGATACCCGCTGCGTCGATCTGATCTTTGGAAAGACGCACGCCTTCGCTTTCGCCTGCTTGGTCTTCCTCGCCGCCGTGGTCGCCGTCATGCTTGCCGCTCGCGTGGTCTTTGTCTGCGGCGGTTGCGTTGACCTGCCGGTGGGCGTTTCCGACATGCGCGAACGAAATGAAAGAAGTTAAACCCAACGCGGTAACGGCCAGCGCTATGCCGCCGAGGAGCAGAATTCGTCCGGTCATGATCGATACATTCGGGGCGTGCCCGCCTTCATTGATCTCTGATTTGGAAATAGCCGCGTCGCGCGAAGCGTATCGGGCGGCGGCGTCAGGGCCGTGCCAGGCAGCGTTCGGCGCGTCGGGCGCTATCGCAGATCAGACGCGGGGCGGAGGATCGGACGTCGGAACCGATGAGGGCAGAAAAGGCGCATCCACCGCAGCCGCGTAGGCGGCCGCAGACAAAAGCATGGCACACCCGCCTATCGGCGCAAGGCGGACGAGCATGGGCGAATGGCAGGCGCAGGCCGCAGCGCTGTGCTGCAGGGTTCCATCATCGGTGCGGTCGGGGACGCTCACGGTTTCACCGTTCAAGCCTTCAAACGCGGAAACAGGACCGTGAGCGACGGCATGGGAGGCGAATGCGAAGAGCAGCACCGCGATGCAGGCAAAGCGATGCGCGGCGCGAATGATCGCGCTGGCCGCCTTCATGATCGCTTCAGCTTTAGCCCGTGACATCCCTGCGACTTTCGATTGCAGTCGTTATAGAGATAAACCGGGACGGTGAATGCAACCCTAAAGCGATGACATGATTAAGCTCGCTGAAGCGCTGTACAAGGTGGGTCTCGCCATCGTGTGAAGGGAATATATCCGCTTAGCCATGTCAGTAGCTGGTTGTTCGCGGCCTGCCTGATCATCGCGCGCACCGATGAGTTGTTGCCGCTGTCGATTAACGGCGGCGAATTGGCGGGGCTTGCATGCGAGGATCGGACGAGGTTTCCGGGTCTTTGTTCAGCTACGTCATATGGAAGACCGTGTTCCTGCCCATCGTCCGTTTCGCAAAATACGCGAGTTCGCGAACGCGGCGTTGAACGCGCTGCCAGAAAGCCACCCCTTGCAGTAATGCGCGATTAGCCATCGCGCCGAGGCATAGCAAACCGTCCCTCGATAATCAAAACGGGCGCAGTAGCGGGGGCTGAGTATCCTCTCGGCCTGACGCTGTATGCAAACGCCCTGTGCCTCGCGGTGAAGGGCGTTTATTGTGACTGTCAATCAAAAGTTACTTCGCCTGGGGAGAACGTGCTTCCAATGCTATTGGCCTCCGCTGGCGCATTTGATTCAATCGCCGACCACACTTCAGTATCAAAACGACCGGCAATGCGTAAATATTCGAGAATGTGAAGCAACTCGATTCGATTGGTTTTATAACCGCCAAATTTCTCTTCGAGTTTATAAAACTCAATATCGGATAGTCTGGCATCCCTCCAACACTTATCGATGTATTTCAAGACTTCCTCAACGAAGCATGTCTTGACCGCATAAACATCTTCGAAAGGATCGGCTTCATATATCTCGCGCTCGACATTTTCGTGCAATACGGGAGCCACGCGATAAAAATATGCGAATGCGAGAGCATCGGAAAAATTTTCTGGATTTTGAATGTATCCAATTAAAAAGCTTTGCCTCTTTAGCTCGTAGAGCGCGACTAATTGCTTGTCCATGCACAACCTCCTATCAAAAAAGGTGCCACCTAAGGCTTACGGCAGGCTTATCGCGCAAAACGAGCGCGCTTTAAACCCGCGCTTGCGCTGCGTAACGCATTGTTTTTACTAGGGAAAAATGGCGCACCGGGGAAGATTCGAACTCCCGACCCCCAGATTCGTAGTCTGGTGCTCTATCCAGCTGAGCTACCGGTGCGGAGCAGTGTCGCGCTTGGCGATCTGCGGAGGCCCATATCTCTAGCGGGTTAAGCGCGGGTGTGCAAGCGTTCCGTCGCGAAATTCCGACCTTTTTCGAGCGCGGCCGCTGACGCCCGTTGCGACACCGGAATCGGCGAACCCGCGCCAATTGTGCGGCGCAACTCTGTCCGTGCAGCTATCGCCCTTTTTCCGCCCCGCTCGCGGAAAAAGCGAATACCGAATCTGCCGAAAGCAATTGTCAACATATTGAAATGATAGGAATTTATCGGCCGTCCTGGCGTCAAGCGGTGTGTCTCCTCCGCCCGACGCAGAGCACCGTGCGCTCTACCGCCTTCTGTGGCTTTGAACTCGATTTCCCCCGCCCCCTTTCAACTTGGTCTGTCGCGCGCAACCGAGTCTGCAACGCGCAGCCGTCGCCCGCCCGTCCCCAGCGTCATGCCGCAGTCGGATGCGGCACAACGCTGCGGTTGAGATCGGCTGTCTGCGTGAAAAGCTGCCAAGCAGGCTGACTAAACGCTTTTTTGCTGAGAGCGCTCCGCCACGATCTGATCGGCGACGCGGCCCGAAAGCTCGATGAGATGATCGAATTCGGCCTTGAAATGCCCTGCTCCCGCAGTCGCCGACCGCAATTCGATGATGAGGTCGTGGATTTCGGCTTCCGGGATGTGCGCCTCGATGGTGTCCCAGCCGGGCCAACCCGGCCGCGCATCGAAGCCGAGGATCTGCCCGCGCCGCGCGGATATCATGCCGTTGACCTTCGCCGTGGCTTCGCTCGGCACGGAAATGCTGACGGCGGCGACCGGCTCCAGCAGCACGGGCTGACACTTCGGCATGCCTTCGACCATCGCGAGACGGCCCGCCAGACGGAAAGCCTGATCCGAGGAATCGACTGTATGGTAAGAGCCGTCCTTCAGCGTCACGGCCACGTCCACCACCGGAAAGCCGAGCGGCCCGGTGCCGAGATAATCGCGCACGCCCGCTTCGACCGCCGGGATGTAGTTGCGCGGCACGGCGCCGCCCGTGATCACTTCCGCGAAGGCGAAGCCCTCGCCACGCGGCTGCGGACGAATCTCGACCACGACATCGCCAAACTGTCCATGGCCGCCGCTTTGCTTCTTGTGGCGGCCGCGCACCTCGACGCTCTTGCGGATCGTCTCGCGATAGGGGATTTGCCGCCGCCGTGTCTCGGCCTTGACGCCAAAGCGCCGCGCGAGCCTTTCCAGCGCGACGCGAAGATGCATCTCGCCTTGTCCCCAAAGCACCATCTCGCTCGTTTCGCGATCCTGCGCGAGTGAAAGCGTGGGGTCTTCGTCGATCAGCTTCGCGAGCGCGGAGGTGAGCTTGATCTCGTCCTTGCGGTCTCCGACGGCGATGGCGAGCGCGTAGACGGGCTTCGGCGGCTGCACCGTTTCTGCCGGCGCAGCAAAGCCCTTGTCGCCCGAAACCGCTTCACCCGTATGAATGCCTTCGAGCTTTCCAAACGCCGCGACTTCTCCCGCTTCCGCCGGGCCACGCTTCTTGATGTCGGGGCCGGACACGGAGAAGACGCCGGAAATGCGTTCCTCGCCGGACGCGCCATAAACCGCGGCGCCATCCGCGAATTGCCCCGTCAGTACGCGCGCAAGCGAGAGCTTGCCCGCGTGCGACGTGTGGATCGTCTTCACCACATAGGCTGCCGATTTCGTCCCGCCAAGGCCGAGCCTTTCGGCGGTTTCCGCGACGAAGGGGGATTCGTGGCGCAGGGCCTTGAGCAGTCTGCCGATACCGTGGCCCGCTTCCGCCGAGCCGAAGAACACGGGGCAAATCTGGCTGCGCTTGAACTCGGTCACGAGGTCCGCGAAGACCTGATCGCGGCTCGGCACAGTGTCGCTCAAAAGCTGTTCCATCAGCGCGTCGTCATAATCGGCGAGCTTCTCAAGCATTGAAAAGCGCTGTTGGGCCTCGAATTGCGCGATGTCGTTCGGAATATCGATCAGTTCGCTGGGGGCGTGCGGGCGATAGACGAATGCGCGTTCGAGCGCCAGATCGACGAATCCGCTCACCGCGCCGCCTTCGGTAATGGGAACCTGCCGGAGCACGAGCGGAAGTCCGCTGGCGGGCTGCAATGTTGTCAGCAATTCGGTGATGTTGCCGCCGTTCTTGTCGATCTTGTTGATGAAGAGAAGATGGGGGATCTTCGCGGCTTCGAGAGATTTCAGCACGCTTTGCAGCGCGTAAAGCTTCTTCGGGTCGGCTTCGCAGACGACGACAGCGGTGTCGCAGGCGGGCAGCGCCGCCGTGCCGTCGAACTGGAACTCGATCGAGCCAGGAAAATCGAGCGCCGTGAAGCGGTCGCCGAGGTACTCGAAGCTCGCGACGTTCGCTTCCACGCTCATGCCGTGGCTCTTCGCTTCCGGAGTCGTGTCGCTGACATTGTGTGTCGCGCCGGCTCGGGCGAGGATGGCTTCGAAAAGAGAGGTCTTCCCGCTGCCTTGGGGGCCGACGAGTGCGATACAGCGGGGGCTTCTGCCCCCTGCATTTCCATTTCCGCCCATGTGCTTCGTCCTGTGTGGAATTATGCAATTGCGGGCGTGCCGTCAGCACGAGCCGCGACGAAAGTCATGGTCGCCCCGGACCGGGGAAGAAGCAAGCGCCGCGATGGGTCGGCGGCCGGTTCCGCACATGCGCGAATTGACGCCGAAGCCTCTGCATAAGCGCCGCAGCGCGATTGACACGATACCCGGATGATGGTTGCAAGCTTCCGGTGTTGTCACCGAGTTCCAAGCCGCGAGACTGTCCATGAGTTACGAGTTCGACGCGAGCCTCATTCATCCCGAACCCGCCGCCGAAGCCTTGCCGCCGGACCTTCGCAATGCCGTCGAAAGCGCGAAGCGGATGCCAAGCGCGTTCGCCAATGCGAAGCTTCACGGCGAAAACGAACTGCGGCGGCTCGTGCAATCCTGCAATCGCATTGCCTGGGGAACGGTCCCGCCCGATCTCCGAGCGCCGAGCCGGGAGGAAGCGGATGCCCTCGTCGCTGCGCTCGCGCCCGACGCCCGTGAGAAGCTTCTGGCCGAGGCGAAGCTCGCGGCCGAGCAGCGCCGGTTCGTCGGCATCCTTCATCTCATCGAGCGCGAGGTGGCCGCACAGAAGGCCGCCGAGCAAGCCGACCGCGCCCGCTACGAAGCGGAGCAACGCGAAATCGCGGAATTCGAAGCCTTCGACGCGGCAGGAAAGGCCGCCCGCTTCGAGGCTTGGCGCGCAGCAAGAGCCGGCGCCTGAGAAAAGAGGCGCCCGCTGATTGCTTGCCCAAAGCTTTTAACCAACAACATTACCGTGAGCCCAGCCGGCGCGGCTTGCCAAATCGGGCTGCCCGCGCGAAACAGGACGTGCAGGAATCGCGACGGGGAACGGAACGGCCATGCCTCAGCTTTTGACGCCGGACATCTGCGTGATCGGCGCGGGATCGGGCGGGCTGTCCGCCGCCGCCATCGCCGCTGCCTTCGGTGTCTCCGTGGTACTGATCGAGCGCGGCCCGATGGGTGGCGAATGCCTTAACACGGGCTGCGTGCCCTCAAAGGCGTTGCTCGCAGCTGCGAAGCGAGCGCACCAGATCCGCGACGCCGAGAAATTCGGCATTCGCGCCGGCAATCCCGGCATCGATCACAAAGCCGTCGCGGCGCATGTCGCGGGTGTTGTTGCGGCGATCGCGCCGAACGATTCCGTCGAGCGGTTCAATGGCCTCGGCGTGGATGTCATCAAGGCGAGCGCGCGCTTCGTCTCGCCGGACACCGTCGAGGCGGGAGAGTATCAGATCAAGGCGCGCCGCTTCGTCATAGCCACCGGATCGACCCCCCTCATTCCGCCGATCCCCGTGCTCGACCGCGTGCCTTTCTTCACGAACGAGACCATCTTTCAGAATACGCATCGCCTGCCGCAACTCATCATTCTTGGCGGCGGCCCCGCCGGGCTCGAACTGGCGCAGGCTCACAAGCGGCTCGGCAGCGAGGTGACCGTCGTCGAGGCAGGCAAGGCGCTCTCGCGAGACGACGACGAGTTGCGGCAGCATCTGCTCGACCGGCTGCGCGATGAAGGCATCCGCGTGCAGGAAAACGCGCGCGTCGAGAGAATAGAGCCGTTCGGAAACAACATCCGCGTCGTGTTTGCCAATCTCGGCCGGACCTATTCCATTGAGGGCACGCACCTGCTCGTCGCGGTCGGCCGCGCACCCGCCGTCGCCGACCTTAACCTCGAAGCCGCCGGGATTGATTACAGCGAGCGCGGCATTCAGGTCTCAAGCGGGCTCCGCACCTCCAACTCGCGTGTGTACGCCATCGGCGACGTGACAGGCGAAGTCAACCTCACGCACGCCGCGAACTATCACGCGTCCATCGTCATCAAGAACGCGCTTTTCCGGCTTCCGGCGAGGGCCGATTATTCGAGCATCCCGTGGGTGACGTTCACCGACCCCGAAGTCGCCCACGTGGGATTGACCGAGGACGCGGCCCGCGCGCGCTACGGCAAGCTTGCCATCCTTCGATGGCCCTATGCCGAGAACGACCGCGCCCAGGCCGAGCGCGAGACGAGCGGCTTCGTGAAGGTCATAGCGTCGCGCGGCGGCAAGATCCTCGGAGCCGGAATTGTCGGCGCGCAGGCTGGCGAACTCATACAGATGTGGAGCCTCGCCATGCAGAAAGGCATATCTCTCAAGGCGATGCAGAGCATCGTGGTGCCTTATCCCACGCTTTCCGAAATGAACAAAAGAGCCGCCGTGAACTATTTTGCGCCGACCGCGCAGAACCCCATTCTGCGACGCATCATTGGACTGCTTGCGAAATTCCGCTGATTCGCGTTATTTAGAAGCGTTGGCAACAGGGTTCTTTGACGCGTTTGGACACCCGGGCTTCAAAAGATCGCGAGCACGGCGGAGCGCATTTTGCGCTGGACCGCGAAGAGAAGCGTGCACCCTCGAAAATCGGCTCCATCAGAACGAGCCTTCCGGCAAGGCTCCTGTTCATGACGATCCTGTTCGTGATGGTGGCCGAAGTGCTCATTTTCGTTCCCTCCGTCGCGACCTTCCGAAAGAACTGGCTGATGGAACGCGTCGTTGCCGCGAAGGTGGCTGCGCTCGCGCTTGAGGCGTCGGGTGGCGCGGAACTTCCCGAACGGCTTCGTCAAGAGCTGCTGACGACAGCGGGCGTCCATGCGGTCTCGGTGCGCCGCCCTGAAGTGCGCCGTCTCGTTCTCGGCATGCCCGACGAGAAACCGGTGGCGGAGGTCTTCGATCTCCGCGACAGGAATGTGGTTCAATTGATCCCCGATGCGCTCGCCGCATTGGTTGCCCCGCCGGGCCGTCTGATCCGCGTCATCGCCGCGCCCGACATCCTGCGCGCTGACGAAGAGATCGACGTCGTCATCGACGAAACGCCGCTCAGGGCGGCGGAGTGGCGTTATGCCCGGAACATCTTCTGGCTTTCGATCATCATCGCGATCATGACCTCGGCGGCCGTCTATCTCGCGCTGTCCAGACTTCTCGTCGCGCCGATGATGCGCATCACGCGCAACATGGTTTCCTATCGCGAAAACCCGGAGGATATGACGCGGATCATAACGCCGAGCGGGCGCGACGACGAAGTTGGCGTTGCCGAGAAGGAACTCGCCAACCTGCAAACGCAGCTTTCCGGGCTCCTGCGCGAAAAGGCGAGGCTGGCGAACGTCGGATTGGCCGTCTCGAAGATCAATCACGACCTGCGCAATATTCTCGCCAGCGCGCAACTTGTTTCGGATCGCCTCGCCACCGTGCCCGACCCGACCGTGCAGCGCTTCGTGCCGCGCCTGATCCGGGCGCTCGATCGGGCGATCATGCTGTGCACCAACACGATGAAATACGGGCGGGGCGGGGAAACGCCACCGAACCGCACCCGCGTTGTCCTTGCACCTCTCGTCGAAGAGGTCACGGAGAGCCTCGGCGTCGAAGAATTGAAGAGCGTCCGCCTGATCGTCGACGTCTCTCCGACGATCGAGCTTTATGCCGACCGCGATCAGATTTTCCGCGTGCTCGCCAATCTCGTGCGGAACGCGATGGAAGCCTTGCGAGAAGCCGAGCCCGCTCCCGAAGACCCTTGCGTGAAGATCAGCGCCACCCAGGAGGGCAGGCGCGCGGTCATCAAGGTGAGCGACAACGGGCCGGGGGTGCCAGCCAAGGCGCAGGAAAATCTGTTCAAGGCCTTCCAGAGCGTAGCCAAGGCGGACGGCAACGGCCTCGGTCTCGTGATCAGCGCCGAACTCGTCCGCGCGCATGGCGGCGACATTCGTCTGGAGGACTCGCCAAAAGGGGCGTCGTTCGTGGTGACATTGCCCACGGCGGTCGGGGTAAAAAAGCGTGCATTCGAGAAGGCCGCGTAGAAAAGCGCGACGGCGCTATCTTGAGGATGGGCTTACGGGCTCCGGTTGATCACCCGCACGGATCGGCTGGACCCCATTCGACGCGTTGAAGCCGATCGCCACCCGTGTCCCTCATCCCGCGTCCGATTTGTGCACGGCGCTGCCGCTTCGCTTGTGCGCTATCCTCGCGGAAGCGCCAACCTCGCCATGTCTTCCTCTTGCATCGCAAGCTCTGCCGCTCTTTATATTTCGTTGGCGATACCTGGATCAGCCCGCGTTCGATGGAAACATTGGAATGAGGGTGCTGGCCAAGACGGGTTGGAACTGATGGTGCCTCCAGCGGCGGCTGATCGAGGGTAGAATTCACTGCTCCACGGGGTCTTTCCATGCTCTATTCGGCTGCCGTTCGAACGAGTTTCGTGCTTGCCGTCCTTCTGGCGCTACCCGCCGCCTCTTTCGCGCAGGCGGTGAAAAAGGCGCCCGAGACGCGCGAGCAGGTCGTTTTCTCCTATGCGCCGGTGGTCAAGGCGGCGGCGCCCGCTGTCGTCAACGTCTACGTCCGCCAGCGCGTGCGCCGCGACAGCGCCTTCAACAATCCGATCTTCGAAGAGTTTTTCGGCCACGGCTTCGGGCGCAGCGAGCGCGCGCAAAATTCGCTTGGTTCCGGGGTGATCGTGACGCCGAACGGCGTGGTTGTGACCAATAACCACGTCGTGCAGGGAGACGCCGGCACGGAAATCAAGATCGCTCTCGCCGACGCCCGCGAGTTCGATGCGAAAGTCTTGCTCAAGGACGAGCGCACCGATCTTGCCGTCTTGCAGATCAAGGGCTCCGACATCGAATTTCCGTATGTCGGCCTCGCCGACGCCGATCAGCTCGAAGTGGGCGACATGGTGCTCGCCATCGGCAATCCTTTCGGCGTCGGGCAGACGGTGACGAGCGGCATCGTCTCGGCGCTGGCGCGCACGCGCGTCGGGATATCGGACTATCAATTCTTCATCCAGACCGACGCGGCGATCAACCCCGGCAATTCGGGCGGCGCTCTGGTCGACATGCAAGGTCGGCTCGTCGGCATCAACACCGCAATCTTCTCTAAGAGCGGCGGCAGTCAGGGCATCGGCTTCGCGATCCCGTCGAACATGGTCCGGCTTGTTGTCGAGTCCGCGTTGCAGGGCGGTTCCGGCGTGCGGCGGCCATGGCTCGGGGCGAGCATCGCTGAGTTGACGCCGCAGATCGCAGACGCGGTCGGTCTCGACCGCACGACGGGCGTGCTCGTTGCAGCGGTGACGGACGGCGGTCCGGCAGCGAGCGCGGGTATTCGTCCGGGCGACATCGTGCTTGCGGTCGACGGCAAGGATGTCTCGGACGCCAACGCCTTCCAGTATCGTTTCACGACGAAGGGCACGTCGGGCGAAGTGAGCCTCGACGTTTTGCGCACAGGCACACGCCGCAAGGTTTCCATCCCGCTCATGGTCGCGCCCGAAACGACGCCGCGCGATCTGCGCGACATCAACGGCAACAACCCGTTCGGTGGCGCGAAGGTGGCGAACCTGTCGCCTGCCGTCGCGGAGGAACTTTCGATCAACGAGACGAGCGGCGTTGTCGTGGTCGAAACGGAAGCCTATTCCATCGCGCGTCGCCTCGGGATCAAGCCGGGCGATATCGTGGCAGAGATCAACGGCGAGAAAATCGAAACCACGCGCGCGCTTGAAAAGATCGTCGGCAAGGGTGCGCGTGTGTGGCGTTTGGGTATCCGGCGCGGCGGCCAGACAATCCGAACCGTGATCGCGGGATAGGACGCCGCTTCCGCGATTGCACGGGCGCGGCCTTTCCGCAAGAATACCATCAGCGCAGGCGACGAACCGGAGGCAACCGACGATATGGCGCTCGCTCTCGAAGACGTAACATTGAAAGCCGGGCGCGCGACGCTCCTGAAAGGTGTGTCGCTCGCTGTGGAGCCGGGCCGGGTGACGGCGGTGCTCGGGCCGAACGGCGCGGGCAAATCCACCGCGCTGTCGGTTCTGGCGGGCGATCTGAAACCGCAAGGCGGCCGCGTCGTGATCGAGGGGCGCGACATGGCGGCCATGTCCAAGAGCGAGCTGGCGCGGGTTCGCGCGGTCGTCGGCCAGCATGCCGCGATAAGCTTTCCGCTGACGGCTTACGAGGTGGTTGCGCTGGGCGCGCATCCCTTCGCCGGGCCGGAGCGCGACGACATCGTCGAGGAATCGATGGCGGCGATGGACGTGCTGCACCTTGCCGGACGCGATTACCCCACTCTGTCCGGCGGCGAGCGACAGCGCATCCAGATCGCCCGCGCGCTCGTGCAGCTTCGCCCCGCGGCGAGGGATGGCGCGCGCCGCTATCTGCTGATGGATGAGCCGACCGCGCATCTCGATCTGAAGCACAAGATTCTCGCGCTCGAATGCGCGCGCGCTTTCGCGGATGCGGGCGGCGGCGTGCTGTGCATTCTGCACGATCTCGGGCTCGCGCAGGAATTTTCCGACGAGATCGTGTTGCTGAAGGCCGGCGCGGTCTTCTCCGATGGCGCTTCCGGCAACAGGCTGACGGGCGAAACGATCTCGGCGCTGTTCGAAATTCCGGTCTGGCGGTCCCGGTCGCTTCTCGCGTCTCTGTGACGGCGCCGCGCGCGCGATCAAAAGGGGGCTTGTCGTGACGCGCTTCATCTTCGCGTTTTCCGGCGACCTCGAAACACCGACCGGCAATTACGCCTACGCGCGCAAGATCCTCCCGCCGCTGAAGGCGCGGCTCGGCCTTGAGGTTCTGGCGCTGCCCGCCGGGTTTCCGCTCGCGTCAGGCGATACGATGCGTGAAGCGCTGGCGGCTCTGAGGGCTGCTTCTGGCCCCGACACGGTTCTGTTTCTCGACGGCCTCGTCGGCTCTGCGCTTCCCGCCGATGAGCTGGGCGCGATCGCAGGCGCGAAAGTCGCGCTCGTGCATCACCCGCTGGCGCTCGAAGACGGGCTCGACGCGTCGACGAAGGCGCGTTTGCTTCGCAGCGAGGCGGATGCGCTTGCGCTCGCCGATGCCATCATCGTGCCGAGCGAAGGCACCGCGCGCGACCTCACCCGCATCTTCGACGTTCCGCCCGGAAGGCTTGCCGTCGCGCTGCCCGGCGTGCTCAGAGGGTTTCGCGCGGAGGGATCGCCGCCGGGCGAGCCGCTGCACATCGTCAGCGCGGGAACGCTCACGCCCCGCAAGGGCCATGCGGTGCTGGTCGATGCTCTGGCGCAAATCGCGGACCTGCCGTGGCGCGCGACCATTGCGGGGGCGCTCGATCTTTCGCCCGAAACTGCGGCGGCGGTGAGAGCCAAGATCGCGGCGCATGGACTTGGCGATCGGGTGCGGCTCGCGGGACATGTCGATGAGGCCGCGCTTTCGGCGCTTTATGCCTCCGGTGACATCTTCGCGCTGGCGAGCTTCCATGAGGGCTATGGCATGGTTTTCGCGGAGGCGATGGCACACGGGTTGCCCGTCGTGGCTTCCGGCGACGGCGCGGTTCGCGATACGGTTCCAGGCGAAGCGGGCCATGTCTGCGCGGCGGGCGACGCGGATGCTATCGCGGCGGCGCTTCGGTCGCTGAGTATCGATGCGGGGCTTCGCCGGAGGATGGCCGAAGCTGCATGGCGTCACGGGCAGACGCTTCCGAGCTGGGACGCTTGCGCGGCGATCATCGCGCGGGTGCTTGAAAAAGTCGCCCACCTCGGTTGAAGGAACGGAAACGCCGCGGCCTCGACAATCCGCCGCCACGCGCGATTACAGGCACCGTCCCGCGCGCAAGATGGAAACCCGGCTTCAAGCCGGGTTTTTCCGAAATTCGAAGCCTATTTCTTTTCAGGCTGTTGCGCGGCGGATTCCTCTTCCTTCGGCGCGTCCTTCACCTGAACGTCGCCCTTGGCGTTGATCGTCACCAGCGCGCCGATGTCGGCGTTCGAGTTGCTGTCGTAGCTTGTCACGCGCCACGTAACTTCGTTCTCGGTGCCATCCTCTTCGACCGCGAGAAAGGCATTCGGCAGTTTCTTGTCTGCGATCTGCTTCACGGGAACGGTTTTGAACACCTTCGAGGTGTTGCCGTCCGCGCTGACGGACATGAGTTGCAGCACGAGATGGGCCTGCGTCGTATCGCCCGCCGGTACCGTAAGCACGGTGGCGCGGAACACGCCCGACACGTCTGAGTCCGACCAGGTGCCGGCCGTTGCGACCTCGGTCACCTCAGGCGGGATCGAAAGCGTAAGTTTTTCCGCGTCTTGTGCCCGCGCGGACGAAAGTGCTAGACAGGCCACAATAATTGTTGCGGCGATTCTGGCGTGCATTGAATTCTCCCAAGGAACAGCGAGGCTGACCCGATCGGTACCGCGGCGCTTTTAACGGGTTGGATATGCGTCGGTTGTGACAATTGCGTGTCAGCGTGCCCAAGACCATCCTGACGACAGTTACATTCTGTGACATCGAAATCAAGAACCGCGATCAGCGGTTTAACACAACTTGCCGGGGGATTATAGTGGCTGGACCTAATGCACTCTCTCAGTTTCAGGCGATCTTTTCGCCTATCCATAAAGATGGTTATAAATTCGTAGGCATCGCGGCAGCGGTCACGCTCGTCGCGTTCTACATCTGGGACACGCTGGGTTTCCTCTGCCTTCTGGTGACGCTCGCGCTCGCCTTTTTCTTCCGCGATCCGAAGCGTGTCGTACCAGACCGCGAAGGCCTCGTGGTCGCGCCGTCCGACGGCACGGTCATCAGCGTCAACCCGATGCTGCCGCCCGCCGAACTGAATCTCGGCACGGAGCCCATGACGCGGGTGTCCGTGTTCCTCTCGCTTCTCGACGTGCACGTGGCGCGCGCGCCCGTTGCGGGTCGCATTCTGACCGACGTGCATACCGACGGCGTCTACAAGAATGCCGCCGCCCCGGAAGCGCCCTCCGAGAACGAGCGCCAGTCCTTCACCATCGAGACGAAGACCGGCACCAAGATCGGTGTCGTGCTCGTGTCGGGCTACGTGGCGCGGCGCATCATCACGAACGTGAAGGTCGGCGACGCGGTCACCGCGGGCGAGCGCATCGGCATCATCCGGTTCGGCAGCCGCACGGATCTTTATCTCCCGGCGGGCACGGTGTTCGTTTCGGAAGGACAGCGCATGATCGCGGGCGAAACCGTGGTTGCGGAACTTGGTTTGACGGAGCCGACGCCGCGCCGCTTCGCGCGCGTCTAGGTGTCCGATTCCGACATTTGCATCAGCACGCTTGCGAGCAATGTCGGAATCGAAAGGACCACTAGCTCGCAGTCACCGGACTCGAATGTCAAATTCGCTCCACTAGAGCGCCGTCTTCTTGGGAACAGTCAGGGGGGCGGCGCGCATAACGCCGCATCCCCGACGCCGTTTTATGAGTTGCGTTTTGTCGTCGAAAAAGCTCCCATGAAGAAATTATGACACGGGAGGCAGAAGAGGTGCGGGAAGGTTGCGGCTTGCGCGCGCAGTGCCACGCGGGTGAAATGCGGGGCAGATCATGAAGCACCAGTCCGGGCGGCCTTTCACGGTGATCGGCAGAAACGAGGCTCCTACCGCGAAACCTTCGCTGAAGCGACGGCTCGTGCTGCTTGTGCCGAATACATTCACCCTCGCCGCCGTGGTTTGCGGCTTAACGGCGATCCGGTTCTCGCATGACGGCTATTACGCGCTGGCGATGTTCGCGATTCTCGGCGCCGTCGTGCTCGACGTGGCGGACGGCTACGCCGCCCGGCGTCTCAAGGCCGAATCTGCCATGGGCGCGGAACTCGATTCCCTCGCCGACTTCCTGAACTTCGGCGTTGCGACCGCCATGCTGCTCTATGACCGCCACCTCCATGAATTCGCCCTTGCGGGCTGGGCGATCGCGGCGGCTTACGTTCTGACGACCGGGTTGAGGCTCGCGCGGTTCAACATACAGGCGCGCGCGCAAAAAGCGTTTCTGAAGGAAGGCCACACCGAGAAGCCGAAATGGTTTTGCGGTCTGCCTTCAACGGCGGCGGCGTTGTCGATGATCGCGCTCGATACCGCCGTCGTGTCCGTTTTCCCTGCGGAGGCGAGCCCGGTCATGGCGATTGCTACGCTGACAGCGGCAGCGCTCATGGTCAGCACCCTACCTGTGCCGTCGCTGGGTGCGATCTTCGGTCGACGGCGCTAGTTGTCCGAGTCCGACATTTGCATCCGTTCGAAAGGACCACTAGCAACATCATGATTCTAGTGGGGCTTTTGAATTTGACATTTGAGCGAGAAGCTCGCAGCCGCCGGAACTCAAATGTCAAATTCGCTCCACTAGCGGTTACGCCCGCCGCCACGAGCGCAGGGCGGCTCTCGTGAAACGAGCGTTGCGGATCGCAGCGCTCGCCTCAAGCTTCTCGCGGATCAGTACTGAACCGGGAAGTTCGCCTGCGTGTTCACGCGCTCCCAGAACGTCGTGTTGTTGTAGTGGGGGCCGGGATAATTATACAGGCCGGTGTTGTACCAGGCGAATGGCCGCTGATACTGCCAGCGCGGACCCGACGCGCCGAAAAAGCGCTCGACCAGCGTAGGCTCCTGCGGAGCCACATAGAGCTGATAGGACCGGGGCTGCTGTGCCCGCCGGGGCGCCGCATCGCTCTGGACGGTCGTACCGACGACGGCAGCAGCCAGAAGGGCAGTGAAAAGAAGTCGCGACATCATGATCTCCCGCTTAACGCATGCCTTCATGAAAGCCTAAGCGGGAGCGAAGTTCCGACGCCACCGCCCTTACTTTTCAGTATAGGCGCGAGAGGGCATCTTACTAGTGAGGTTTTGCCACTAAGTAAAAAATAGCGTCAGGCGTAGGATTCGAGGCCCATCGCCGGCGAAAAGTCGTCGCCGCGAAAACGTTGGCGCAAAATCTCAAGCTGGCCGCGCTGCGTGGAGTGCAGAAGCATCACCTGACGCTTGATCAAACCGTAATTCATCAGCTTCTCGGCGTGATCCGCTGGAATGTCTGTGACGAGGCAGGGGCGTTTGATGATTTTTTCGAGCGAAGACCGTTCGCTTCGGGACATCCGAATGGCTGGCATTGCACACTACCCCATACGCAGAAACCGAACCTTATGGTTGGTGAACCGTAGGTTCCTTGTAAACAAATCTATTAAACCTGAATGCGGCAAAAAAGGGTAACTCTGACATTTCAAAGTGTATCAATCACAAAAAAAGGAGCCAACAGCGATGTCGCAAGCGCACGGCAACGAGCCTGTACCATCGGAACTGCGGCTGAGCGCGGACAAGACCGTGCTCCGCGTTACCTTCTGCGACGGCTTGGAGAGGGAACTTCCAGCGGAACTTCTTCGGGTCGAAAGCCCGAGCGCCGAGGTTCAGGGGCATTCGCCTTCGGAGCGAAAGCTCATCCCCGGCAAGCGCCTCGTCACCATCCTTTCCATCGAGCCGGTCGGCAATTACGCGGTGCGACTCGTGTTCAGCGACGGGCACCACACCGGCATTTATTCCTGGGTGTACCTTTACGAGCTTGCGCGCAACAAAGACGAGGTGTGGCGTACATATCTTGACCGCCTCGAAGCGGCAAGCCTCAGTCGCGACCTTGTCTAAAGCTTAACGGAGGCGTCGAAAAACTGTCGCAGATATTGGTTACCCTGACTCCATGGCCGGCAATTCTTCTACAATAAACGTCTCAAGCGGCGAAGGACAAGGGAACGGCATGCTCGAAGTCTATCGGGAGAGCGACAGCAAGCGCTTTGGTGTCGGCATTATTCAGAGAAATATTTTCATGCCCGTGCCTGAAGGCGATAGCGCATTGCGCGGTTTCGCACCGCAGCCCGGGGTTCTGTCGCGCCTCTACCTTCGGCGCTGGCTTGTCCTGCTTGCCGCGGCCGTCATTGTTGCGCTCTCGATGTTTCATGGCCTCCCGTGGGCCGGGACTGCGGCCGCGGTTGTGACGTTTGCAGCGGGTGCCGCCATCATCCCGACGTCGCGCACTCGTGCCCGGTATGACGCCGTGAGTGCGGACCGGGCTAAAGAGGAAACGCTCGCGGTGGCGAAGCCCATAGCCGATGCACTCCCCGATCCGGCCATTCTTCTCGCTCGCGACGGAACGATCCTCGCGTTCAACGGCAAGGCCCGCGATCTTTTCGACGGATTGAAGAACGGCTCGCATATATCAAGCGCGACACGCAGCCCGCAGGTGCTTGACGCGGTAACAGAATGCGGCCCTGCCAATCAGCAGTTGACGGTCACCTTCAGCGAGCGCGTACCGGTGGAGCGGCATATGGCGGCGACGGTTTCCTGGCTCGTGTTGCCGTCCAGCGCGGGGCCGTCCATCCTCGTTTATCTCCGCGATCTGACCGAACAGCGGCGCCTCGACCAGCTTCGCGCAGACTTCATCGCCAACGCGAGCCACGAAATCAAGACGCCTCTGGCTTCGCTTTCAGGATTTATCCAGACGCTGCACGGTGCTGCTCGTCACGACGAAGCGGCGCGCGACCGCTTCCTGCCGATCATGGCCAAGCAGGCCGAACGCATGGCGCGGCTCATCGATAATCTGATGTCCCTCTCTCGCGTGGAGATGCGGGCGCACCTGAAGCCGCAGGGCGAGGTTGCCATTGCCGAACTTGTCGAACAGGCCTGCGAGGCGCTGGAGCCGATGGCGGCGGAGGCGAATATTGTGGTTGCGGTCGAGTCCGAGGTCGGCGCCGTGACGGTGTTGGGCGACCGGGACGAACTCACCCAGGTCTTCATCAATCTCGTGCACAACGCGCTGAAATATGGCCGTAAGGGCGGCTCCGTGCAGGTGAAGCTCAAGCGTCAGCGAAGCGGCTCGCAGGACATGATAGCCATCAGCGTCAAGGATGACGGGCCCGGTATTCCGGTCCAGCACCTGCCGAGGCTGACCGAGCGCTTTTACCGCGTGGCCGGCGCTGCCGGACATGAAAAGGGCGGCACGGGGCTTGGTCTCGCGATCGTCAAGCACGTCGTGAACCGCCATCGCGGAGAGTTTCGCATCGCGTCCGAGGTGGGTTTCGGATCGATTTTCACGGTGCTTCTGGCTGAACATAAATACAACCGTGGAGCGGTTGAGGTTGAAACAAAACCGGCTGCACAGCCCACGCTGGAAGAATAAGAGTGCTTGTCAAATCAGTGTGTTAATCTGTCATTAAAGGTTCACTGCCCTTACATAAAAGAGACATGGCGCTGCCCTAGGGTTTCAGCGCGTTGAACCGCCGAAAGGTCTTGGTTCCAATTCTCAAGGGAGAGCACAGTGAATTATCGTCTCACCGCCCTCGTGGCGGCTACGGCGGCTGTCGGCCTGTTCGCGGCCGGTTCCGCTTCTGCCCGCGATCAGGTTAAAATCGCCGGTTCCTCGACGGTCTTCCCCTATGCGAAGATCGTCGCCGAGAACTTCGCCAAGGCGAATGCCAATTTGAAGGCTCCGGTCGTCGAATCCGGCGGCTCGGGCGCTGGCATCAAGCAGTTCTGCGACGGCGTCGGTGAAGACAAGATCGACATCGCCAACGCGTCGCGCCGCATCAAGAAGGGCGAGCAGGAAACCTGCGCCAAAAACGGCGTCGCGGACGTGGTCGAAGTGAAGTTCGGCTATGACGGTATCGTGTTCGCTTCCGACGTCAAGGGTCCGGCTTTCGCTTACGAAGCGAAGGACTGGTTCAACGCTCTCGCTCCCGAAATCGCGGTTGACGGCAAGCTCGTCGCGAACCCGAACAAGACCTGGAAGGAAGTCAACGCCGAGTTCCCGGCCTGGGAAATCGTTGCTTACATCCCGGGCGAGAAGCACGGCACCCGTGAAGTCTTCGAAGAGAAGCTTCTGGTCGCGGGCTGCAAGGCCACCGGCGCGGACAAGCTCATCGCCGAGAAGCTGAAGGCCGCTGGCACCGCCGAAGACAAGCTTCACGGCGCGACCGAAAAGGCTTGCGCGAAGGTCCGCAAGGATGACGGCGGCAAGCATGCCATCGACATCGACGGCGACTACACGGAAACCCTCGCTCGTCTTCAGGCGAACAAGGAGTCGATCGGCGTGTTCGGCCTCGCCTTCTACGAGAACAACACCGACAAGCTCCGCGTTGCCACCGTTGGCGGCGTGACGCCCTCCGTCGAGACCATTGCGGCCGGCAAGTATCCGGTTTCCCGTCCGCTCTTCTTCTACGTGAAGAAGGCTCACGTCGGCGTCATCCCCGGCCTGAAGGAATATGCCGAGTTCTTCGTCAGCGACAAGATCATCGGCGAAGATGGCCCGCTCGCCCAGTACGGCCTCGTTCCGCTGCCGGAAGCCGAAGCCAAGGCTGTTCGCGACACCGTCAAGGATCTGAAGCCGCTGGCTCCGCTCAGCTAGGACTGCATAGGTGCCGCGGCTTAGCCCCGGCACCCCGATCGGAAGCGTGTGGCGTAAAGTAACCCCACAGTGTTTGCGCCACACGCGAGTTGCCTTGCCTCTTCATTGTCTTCTAGGAATTGCGCGGTCTGTAGTATCTTCTCCGGCGAAGACGTGCGCGCAGGACACCTTTCAAATGCGGAAATGCAAACAGCCGGACCCCGCAGCGGAAAGCACCAATGCCGCACCGAATGGCGCATTTGCGATGGCTGAGGCCGTGCAGCGCCTGCCTATGATCGAAATCGTCGGATTCTCTATCGGAGACGGCCGTGTCACTTAGCGCATTGCTATTTTTTCTGCTTATTGCCGCAATCGTCGCCTTCGTTACAGGCTTCTTGCGAGCGAAGCGTCTGTCGCCCGATAATCCCCGCGCGATGCACTCGCGCCCTGGTTATCACGGGGGCTATCTTGCGCTCTGGACGGCGCTTCCCGCCATCCTCGTGCTGCTCGTCTGGTCCGCCATCGAGCCTCGCTTCATTCAGGCCGAGGTGGAATCGAATCTTCCGCCGCAAGTCCTTGAAGGCTCAAAAGGGCAGATCGGTCTTGCGATGGGCGTCGTCCGCAGTGTCGCGACCGGACTTGAACGGCTCACGCCAGCAGAGGTCGCCGCTGCCAAGTCGAGCCCAAAAGAAGCCCAGCGCCTGCTTGAGAGCAGGGGCGTGGTCATTGCGAGCCCGCCCGATGCCGCCGTGATCGCCTCTGCCGAAGAGTTGAACACCATCCGCCATCTGAGCAGCCTCGCGAAAACGGCTGTCGCTGCCTTCCTCGCGATCTTCGGCTTCATTTTCGCCTTCCGGAAGCTCTCGCCGAACCTGCGCGCTCGCAATCGCGTCGAGCAGGTGATCATCCTGGCGCTGATGGCCGCGTCCTCGGTCGCCATCATGACGACGGTCGGCATCGTGCTTTCGGTGCTCTTCGAGAGCGTCGAATTTTTCAAGCACGTATCCATCCTCGACTTCCTGACGGGCACAGTGTGGGATCCGCGCTTCGCAGGCGCGGGGGATACCGAAGGCCAGGGACAGTTCGGCTTGCTCCCGCTCATGTGGGGCACGCTCTACATCTCCTTCGTGGCGCTGGTCGTCGCCGTGCCGATCGGACTGCTCGCCGCCATCTACATGTCGGAATACGCGCACCCGAAAGTGCGCGCGACCGTGAAGCCCGCGCTGGAAATGCTGGCGGGTATTCCGACCATCGTCTACGGCTTCTTCGCTGTGGTGACCGTCGGCCCGTTCCTCAACTTCGTCGGGTCCGAGATCGGGCTCGTGATCCAGCCGACCAGCGTGCTCACGGCGGGCATCGTCATGGGGATCATGATCATCCCCTTCGTGTCGTCGCTGTCGGATGACATCATCTCCGCCATCCCGAATGCGCTTCGCGAAGGGTCCTACGGACTCGGCGCGACGCAATCGGAAACCATCAAGCGCGTGGTTTTGCCAGCCGCGCTGCCCGGCATCGTCGGCGCGATCCTGCTTGCGGCCTCGCGCGCCATCGGCGAAACGATGATCGTGGTGCTCGCAGCGGGCATCGCGGCGAACCTCACGCTGAACCCGGCCGAGTCCGTGACCACCATCACGGTGAAGATCGTCAGCCAGCTTACGGGCGACCTTGAATTCAACACCCCGCAGACGCTCGTCGCGTTCGCGCTCGGGTTTACGCTTTTCATCCTCACGCTGGGCTTGAATGTCTACGCCCTCTACATCGTACGGAAATACCGGGAGCAATACGAATGAGCGCGGTCGCCCAAGATCCCAGCATGTCTGAAAGTGACGCTGCGGAGGAAGTCAGCCGGTTCGATAATCCGGCGCTGATGCGCAGGCGCCGCCGCGAGGAGCTGCGATTTCAGGCTTACGGCCTGATTGCCATCGCGCTGGGTCTGTCTTTCCTCGTCATCCTCTTCGGCACCATCATCCGCGATGGCTGGACGGCATTCTTCCAGACATCGATCGAACTGCCGATCAAGTTCGATGCGGCCGAGATCGACCCGGACGGCACGCGCAGCGCAAGCGCGCTCGCTCAGGCGAATTACCAGAAACTCGCGAACCAGGCGCTTTACGGCAAGCTTGGCATCGATGGGGCAAATCGCGCGCAGCGTCAGGCGGCGAACGCGCTCCTCTCGCGTGACGTCGACTCGCAGCTCCGGGCCATGGTTGCCGCCGATCCCAGGATCATCGGCACCACGCAAAATGTCTGGGTTCTTGCGAGCGGCAACGTGGACGCCTTCGCGAAGGGCAAGATCGACCGCGAATTGCCCCAGCAGAACCGGCAGATTTCCGATCAGCAGATTTCGTGGATCGACAAGCTGACGGCGTCGGGAACGATGCAGAAATCTTTCAACACCGGCCTCTTCACCAACACGGCGTCGAGCCAGCCGGAAACGGCGGGACTTGCGGTGGCGCTGCTCGGCTCGTTCTACATCATGCTGATCGTGGTGTTGCTGTCGGTGCCCTTGGGGGTGGCCGCCGCCATCTATCTCGAAGAGTTCGCGCCGCGGAACCGCTTCACCGACATCATCGAGGTAAACATCAATAACCTCGCGGCCGTGCCGTCGATCGTCTTCGGTCTGCTCGGTCTGGCGGTGTTCATCAACTTCGCCGGGTTGCCACGCTCCGCGTCGATCGTCGGCGGGCTCGTGCTCACGCTTCGGACGTTGCCGACCGTGATCATAGCGACGCGTGCGTCGATTACCGCGGTGCCGCCGTCGATCCGCGAGGCGGCTCTCGGGATTGGCGCGTCGAAAGTGCAGAGCGTGTTCCACCACGTGCTGCCGCTCTCGCTTCCCGGCATCATCACCGGAACGATCATCGGCCTCGTCCAGGCCATCGGCGAAACGGCTCCGCTCCTCATGATTGGCATGGTTGCCTTCGTGGTGGACGTACCGCAATCGCCGCTCGATCCCGCGACGGCGCTGCCCGTGCAGATCTACATGTGGGCGACGGAGGCCGAACGCGGCTTTGTTGAAAAGACAGCGGGCGCAACCATCGTCTTGCTCGGCATTCTCGCCGTCATGAACATTATCGCCATGGTCCTGCGGAAAAGGTACGAACGCAAATGGTAGATTTCTCTATCGAACCGGGTGCCCTTAATTCCAACCCCGCTCCTTCGGCTTTGCCAGCGGGACAGCCGGTCGACTACAAGGTCAACGCGCGCAACGTCTCGGTCTTCTACGGAGAAAAGCAGGCGCTTTTCAACGTCGGCATCGACATCCCGGATCGGAGCGTCACGGCCTTCATCGGTCCCTCGGGCTGCGGCAAGAGCACGTTCCTGCGTTGTTTCAATCGCATGAACGACACCATCGCCTCGGCGAGGGTAAAGGGCGAAATCCTGGTCCAGGGGAAGAACATCTATGCTCCCGATGTCGACCCGGTTCAGGTGCGGGCACGTGTCGGCATGGTGTTTCAGAAGCCGAACCCGTTTCCGAAGACGATCTTCGAGAACGTGGCGTACGGTCCACGCATTCACGGGCTTGCCAAGTCGAAGGCCGATCTCGAAGAAATCGTTGTCAGAAGCCTGCAACGGGCCGGCCTCTTCAACGAAGTGAAGGATCGCCTCGACGGCGAAGGCACCGGCTTGTCGGGCGGCCAGCAGCAGCGCCTTTGTATCGCTCGCGCAATCGCGGTCAGCCCGGAAGTCATTCTGATGGATGAGCCGTGTTCCGCGCTCGATCCGATCGCCACCGCGAAGATCGAGGAGTTGATCGACGAGCTTCGCGAAAACTACTGCATCGTCATTGTGACCCATAACATGCAGCAGGCGGCACGCGTTTCTCAGCGCACGGCCTTTTTCCATCTGGGCTACCTTGTGGAAGAGGACACGACGGATCAGATCTTCATGAACCCCAAGGACAAGCGCACGCAGGATTATATCACGGGGCGGTTTGGCTAGTGTCACGGGGCCTGCACCTGATGCGCCGCGTCTCGCGGCGGCACAGGGCAGGTGGCGCAGGGTGGATACGCTGCCCCGTCGGCCCGAGACGCTGATAACAGGTCGGCGCGCTTCCTGGACGCGCGAACGCACCGGAGGAAACGGTAGTGTCTGGAAACGCCGACAGATCTTACGAAGGGGAACTCAAGTCGCTCGACACGATGATCGCCCAGATGGGGGGCCTTGCCGAGCAAGCCCTGGGGCAGGCCATCGACGCGCTCTACCATCGCGACCCGGACCTCGCCGAGGTGACGCTGGCAAACGACCGCAGCATCGACACGCTGGAGCGACTCGTCGACGAACTCGCCATCTCGATCATCGCCCGTCGAGCGCCGGTTGCATCGGATCTCCGGCAGATCGTTACCGCGATACGCATCGCGCTCGACCTCGAACGTATCGGCGACCTGTCGAAGAACATCGCCAAGCGCGCCATCGCCATCGCCGCCGAACCTCGACCGAATCAGGTCATGACGGGCTTCGTGCATATCGGCGAGGCGGCGCTGCGGCAACTGAAGGATGTGCTCGACGCCTATTCGCAGCGGGACGCGGACGCTGCTCTTGCAGTCTGGCAGCGCGATCACGAGATCGACGCCATGTATAACTCGCTCTACGGCGAGCTGCTGACGACGATGATGGACGAGCCGCAGAGCGCCAGCGTTTACGCGCATCTCCTGTTCGGTGCAAAGAACATCGAACGCATCGGCGATCACGCGACGAATATCGCGGAAACGATTTATTTCCTGATCCACGGCAAGGCGCTTGGCGATGAGCGCCCGAAGGCAGACAGCACAAGTTCGCTGACGCTCGGGCGCCTCGCGTCGGTGAAGAGCTGACGGAGCAGGATGCGTGACGGCGCGCTGAGACGGTCACAGCATGGACGGGCGCTGGAAGGTGCGGGGTAGCAGAAGCAGACGATGAATGCCAAGATCCTGATTGTCGAAGATGAAGAAGCCCTTGCTCTCCTCCTGCAATATAATCTGGAAGCGGAAGGGTTCTCCGTATCGATCTCGCAGCGGGGCGACGAGGCGGAAGTGGCCATCGGTGAAGACCCGCCGGACCTGATCATCCTCGACTGGATGCTGCCGGGCCTGTCCGGCATCGAACTGTGCCGCCGCTTGCGCTCGGGCAAGACGGCGCGTTCGATCCCCATCCTGCTTTTGACGGCGCGCGGAGAAGAGGCGGACCGCATTCGCGGCCTGACCGTCGGCGCGGACGACTATGTGGTGAAGCCGTTCTCGGTGCCCGAGCTACTGGCCCGCGTGAAGGCGATCCTCCGCCGGGCCGCGCCCGAGCGCATTTCGCAGACGCTGGAAGTCGAAGACATCGAACTGGACCGCGAAACCTATCGCGTGATGCGAAGCGGTCGCGAGGTGCGGCTCGGCCCGACCGAGTTCAAGCTTCTCGAATTTTTGATGGAAAGCCCTGGCCGCGTATTCTCGCGCACGCAATTGCTGGATGGCGTATGGGGGCGCGACGTTTATGTGGACGAGCGCACGGTAGACGTGCACATCGGCCGCCTGCGCAAGGCGATCAATCGCGGCAAGGAAAGAGACCCGATCCGCACCGTTCGCGGCGCGGGTTATGCGCTGGGTGAGAAATTCCCGGGGCAGAGCCTGTCCGAATAGCGGCGGCCGAGCTTCCGAAAAGATGGAAGCCGAGGCTTGCGGCCCCGGCTTCACTCCCCGCTGTATTCTGTAACTTAAAAGCCACAGATCAAAACAATGCTGCACATCGTCAACAAAAGTTTCGATCAAGCTTTGCGACTCACCGTATAGATGAGTTGCGCCGGTCACATGGCGCGGCGTTTCTTGGCGACAGGGTTGTATGCGATCGCCGAGTGGTGTTCGCAGTACGGGCTTCCGGAATTCTTCCGGCGTCCGCAAAAGTGAAAACCTTCCTCCATGGGATCGCCGATCGGCCAATGGCACATGTTTTCCTTCAGATCGACCAAGCGGATCAATCCTTCGGGTGCAGGCTCCAGATCCGGCAGCGTCAGCGGAATAATGGTTGCTGGCTTGCGTTGCTCAGGCTCCGGCGCAATCTTCAGTGCCGTGTTGCCGAAGGTACGATATTGAACTTGCGGCGACCGCGCAGGGAAAAGTGCAATATTCGATCGCGGACGGGCCGTTCTGATGCGCGAGGTGGTCGCGCGGCCGGCGAGTCCGAGGCGATGTACTTTTCCAATAACAGCGTTACGCGTAACTTCCCCAAGTTTCGTAGCGATCTGGCTTGCACTCAAGCCGTCGGCCCAAAGCTTTTTCAAGAGTTCAACACGCTCGTCTGTCCAACTCATAAATTTTAGCTCCTCGTTCATTCCGGCGGACGAACCGCGAATAAGGTCGTGACCGCTGGACGGATGACCAGCGGGGCCACGGGCGCTAACGCAAGACAAGGAGACACAAGCGTAATCCCGACGCCCGGAAACTCGGGGCGTACCCTCCACGAGGGCTATCGAGAACGCATTTCACTGAGATACAAGCTTCGCATCGATACTATGCGAGGTGGTGTATGCGGCTACGCGCATTTCGGAAGGCGATGGCACCACTCCATCTCATGGGAGCATAATTGCACAAAAGAGCCGGTCCGACAAATTTCAGAAACCTTAACGAAGGCGTAAATCGTTACATTTGGGGTGCGCTGTGTCTTTTATGCCGGTTGACACTGCCGCGAACTGTTGGAAAATAAGCTCACGAGCCTGAGCCGCCCGCCAGACGGAGCGGCTTTTTTAATTTGAAAACGAGTGGAAAAATGTCTGCGGTTCTCGGGACCTATGCGCGGATCAATGTCGAATTCGAGCGCGGCGAAGGCGCGTGGCTCGAAACCGCTGCGGGGGAACGATATCTCGACTTCGGCAGCGGCGTCGCGGTTAACGCTCTCGGGCACGCTCATCCGCATCTCATCGCGGCGCTGACGGAGCAGGCGCACAAGGTCTGGCACACCTCGAACCTCTATCGCGTGCGCGGTCAGGAACGGCTGGCGGAGCGGCTTTGCGCGCTGACCTTCGCGGATAAGGTGTTTTTCGCCAACTCCGGCGCCGAGGCGATGGAATGCTCCATCAAGATGGCGCGCAAGTATCACTCCTATAATGGGCAGCCGGAGCGCTGGCGCATCATCACTTTCGAAGGCGCGTTCCATGGGCGCACGCTGGCGACCATCGCCGCGGGCAATCAGGAAAAGCATCTGAAGGGGTTTGGCCCGAAGGTGGACGGCTTCGACCAGGTGCCCGTGGGCGACCTCGAAGCTCTGCGCGCCGCGATCACGCATGAAACGGCCGCGCTTCTGATCGAGCCGATTCAGGGTGAAGGCGGCGTCCGCCCCGTTGGCTGGCCGTTTCTTCGCGCGCTTCGCCAGATCGCGGACGAGCACGGCCTTCTTCTTGTTCTCGACGAGGTGCAGACCGGCGTGGGCCGTACCGGCAAGTTCTTCGCGCATGAGTGGGCGGGAATCGAACCGGACATCATGGGCATCGCCAAGGGGATCGGCGGCGGCTTCCCCGTGGGCGCATGTCTTGCGACCGAGAAAGCGGCCTCCGGCATGACGGCGGGAAGCCATGGCTCGACGTTCGGCGGTAATCCGCTTGCGATGGCCGTGGCAAACGCCGTGCTCGACATCGCGACAAAGGCGGAATTTCTGGGCCATGTCCAAGAGATGAGCTTGCTTTTCAAGCAACGGCTTGCTGAAATCGTAGACCGTCACCCACGTATCATCACCGACATACGCGGCGAGGGACTCATGCTCGGACTAAAATGTAAAGTGCCCAGCACGGACGTCTCTAGCACGCTTTTTGCAGAGAAGCTGCTCACGGTGTCCGCGGGCGATAACGTCGTCAGACTTCTGCCACCGCTCATCGTGACGGAAGCCGAAATCAAAGAGGCGTGCGAAAAGATAGAAAGCGCATGTGCGAGGCTCGATGCTACACTTCCAGCGTAATTCGGCGATCAAAGAGCCCTCGGCTCCGCGTCATTTTCTCGACATCGACGACTACGACTTCGATACGCTCCGGCTTATCCTCGACAACGCGCACACGCTCAAGAAGCTGATCAAGACCAGCCCTCCTTCGGCGTGGCCGAAGGTTGCGGAGGGCAAGGTGCTTGCGATGGTGTTCGAGAAATCGTCCACGCGCACGCGCGTCTCGTTCGACGTCGCGATGAGGCAGCTCGGCGGCGAGACGATCGTGCTCAACAGCAACGACATGCAGCTCGGGCGCGGCGAAACCATCGCCGACACCGCGCGCGTGCTGTCTCGCTACGTCGACGCGATCATGATGCGCTGCACCTCTCATGAGGCGCTGATCGAGCTTTCCGAGCACGCTACGGTGCCGGTCATCAACGGTCTGTCGGATCGCTCGCATCCCTGTCAGATCCTCGCCGACATCATGACGCTGGAAGAGCACAAGGGCGACATCGCCCCGCTCAAGGTGGCATGGATCGGCGACTTCAACAACGTGACCGCGTCGTGGGTTCACGCCGCCGTGCGCTTCGGCTTTGCTCTGACGCTGGCGACGCCGAAACCTCTTCAGCCGCCCCGGAGCTTCCTCGACTGGGCCAACGACGAAGGCGGCCGCATCACCGTGGTCGAAGACCCGACCATCGCGGTCGACGGCGCCGACTGCGTGGTGACGGATGTCTGGGTTTCGATGGGCCAGGAAAACGCCGCCGAGCGCGAGACGCTGCTGGCGCCCTATCAGGTGAGCGGCGCCCTCATGGAAAAAGCCGACAAGGATGCCATATTCATGCATTGCCTGCCGGCGCACCGCGGCAGGGAGGTAACGGACGACGTTATCGACGGCCCGCAATCCGTGGTCTTCGACGAAGCCGAAAACCGGCTGCACGCGCAGCGGGCTATTCTCGCATGGTGCTTCGAGAAGGTTTGATGGGTGGAGATTTTGCCGGTGATCCCGGCGTGAAGTACAACGACTACGTTCTGCCATTTCAATTGGAAGCGTCGGGCGCGCGCGGGCGGCTCGTGCGCCTCGGTCCCGTGCTCGACAGCATTCTCGGGCGTCATGACTATCCCGAGCCGGTGCTGCTCCTTCTCGGCGAGGCGGTCACGCTGACCGCGATGCTCGGTGCGGCGCTGAAATTCGATGGCAAGTTCATCCTGCAAACGCAATCCGACGGCGCTGTGGGCTTTCTCGTCGTGCATTACAGCTCTCCCGGCCAGATCCGTGGCTATGCGAGCTATGACGCTGACGAAGTCGCCCATCTCCTTAATGGAGCCGCTCCCAAAAAGCCGCTGATCGGCAATGGCCATCTCGCGATGACCATCGATCCCGGCGCCGGCATGGAGCGCTATCAGGGCATTGTCGCGCTGACCGGCAATACGCTCGTCGATGCCGCGCACGAGTATTTCGACCAGTCCGAGCAGATCCCGACCTTCATCCGCATTGCCGTTGCCCGGCAATACACAGCGGGGGAGGACGGCGGACCGGGCCGCTGGACGTGGCGCGCGGGCGGCCTGATGGTGCAGAAGCTGACGCGCGAGGGCGGATATGAATCCGGCCGGGATGTTGGCACCGACGAGGTGGACGACGACGGCTGGCGGCGCGCGCAGGCCCTGGCGACGACGGTACAGGATCATGAATTGCTCGATCCGACGCTCGGCTCGGACCGGCTGCTCTATCGCCTGTTCCATGAAGAAGGCGTGCGTGTCTTCGACGCGGCGCCCGTGGAAGCGCGCTGCAACTGCTCGCGCGAGCGTGTGGAAGCGATGCTCGAACAGTTCTCGCCCGATCAGGTGGAGGCCATGGCCGAAGACGGCACGATCGTCGTGAAATGCGAGTTCTGCAACACGCAATACAGCTTCGACGCCGATCGGTATCTGCATCCCGGCGAGCCGAATTGACGACGGGCTGAAGCGAAACACGATGGGACACGGGCGCAACCCGTGTCCTTGTCATATCTGGGGAGACGGACGGCATGCGCTTTGAAGGAACCGACACGTACGTCGCCACCGATGACCTGCGCGTGGCCGTAAACGCGGCCATCGTGCTGGAGCGCCCGCTTCTCGTGAAGGGCGAACCCGGAACCGGCAAGACCGTGCTCGCACATGAGGTCGCCGCCGCTCTCGGCGCGCCGCTGATCGAATGGCACGTCAAGTCCACCACCAAGGCGCAGCAGGGGCTTTACGAATACGACGCCGTGAGCCGCCTGCGCGACAGCCAGCTCGGCGACGAGCGCGTGAAGGACATCAGGAATTACATCCGCAAGGGCAAGCTGTGGGAGGCGTTCGACGCGCCGGTGCGCCCCGTGCTTCTCATCGACGAGATCGACAAGGCCGACATCGAGTTTCCGAACGACCTGCTGCAGGAACTCGACCGCATGGAGTTCCACGTCTACGAGACCGGCGAAGTCGTGAAGGCCGCCGTGCGCCCCGTGGTCATCATCACGTCGAACAACGAGAAGGAACTGCCCGACGCGTTCCTGCGCCGCTGCTTCTTCCACTATATCCGCTTCCCCGACCGCGACACGATGCGCGCCATCGTGGACGTGCACTTCCCCGGCCTGAAGCCGCGCCTCCTGCATGAAGCGCTGAGCATCTTCTACGACATCCGCGACGTGACCGGGTTGAAGAAGAAGCCGTCGACCTCGGAGCTGATCGACTGGATCAAGCTGCTCGTCAACGAGGACATCGACCCCGAGACGCTGAAGGAGCGCGACCCGCGCAAGCTCATCCCGCCGCTGCACGGCGCGCTGCTCAAGAACGAGCAGGATGTGCAATTGTTCGAGCGGCTGGCATTCCTGAGCCGGCGGCGAGGGGAGTGACGAACAAAAATCGGCTAGACTATTTCTGCGGCTAAGATAGATTCGTGCTTACATGCTTTGTGACGGGACAAACGATGTCGCTGGAAAATGAAGTAATAACCGCTAGAAAAAGAGTTTCCAGAGACGGCTACGACATGTCGTTCGGTGAGCTGGCTAGCGTATATGAGAATAACGAGCTTTTTATCCAGCCCGAATACCAGAGGCTTCGCGTTTGGGATGAAACGCAGAAAACTCGGTTTATAGAGTCTGTTCTTTTGAATATTCCCATACCTCCTATATTTGTTTTTGCTAGCAGGGACGGAAAATGGGAGCTTGTGGATGGCTTGCAGCGTGTCTCGACGATTTTTGAGTTTATGGGCGTCCTGAGAGAAGTAAACGGGGCCGCGGTAAAGCCCTTCGTTTGCGGGGGGACTAGTCTACTCCCCTCCCTCGACGGAAACTCTTGGTCTGGTAGTGAAGCTGGGTCTATCAAACTTGCGGATGCATTGCAGGTATATATCAAGAGAGCACGTATTAGAGTTGAGATCCTCAATCAAGAGTCAGATCTACAAATCAAATATGAATTATTTCAGAGGCTTAATACGGGTGGTTCAAATTTATCACGTCAAGAGATTAGAAATTGTATAATAATTTCTATCAATAAAGATGCGCACACGGCCATTATGAGTATGGCTTTAAATGAAGATTTTCGTGAAACTACGGCGCCGTCCGGAGAAGAAAGAGCTCAGCGTAGCTTCTTGCAGGAATTGGTTGTTCGCTTTATTGTTCTGAGACATCATGCATATCGGCCGCGTGTCGATGTCCACGACTATTTGGACGAAGGGATAATGGCGATTGCGTCATCCACGCAATTTGATTGGAGGAGGGAGATTGACATATTTAATAAAATATTCCATAGATTAAACAAACTCTCGGGAGATGGAGTTTTTAAAAAGGGTGGACGCTTTTCTCTTGGATATTATGAGTTTATAATTCTGGGCCTCTCCAGTTTACTGGATAATGAAGGCGATATATCTGATGATGACCTCTCTGCAAAAATAGAGTCTATTTCTAAGTTGCCGGAGGCTGGAAAATATACGGGTAGTGGCGTCAGAGGTACGCAAAGATTGTCGGGATTTGTTTTTGCGAAAGCAAAAGAACATTTTCTCGCATGATAAGGCCGCGATCTCTTGCACAACTCCAAGATGCCTTAGACCAAGAGCTGAGTTGGAGAAAAATTGAACTTCATGCTCTTCTGCAGGCTATACGGAGTGCCTCTGGTCGGAGCAAGCAGTCCCTGCTGAGAGCTGCTGTACCCATATTATATGCCCACTGGGAAGGATTTGTTAAAGCTGGCATTTGTCTTTATATTAATTATTTGTCAAGCCTCGGTCTGAAATATAGAAATACGAAGCAGTGCTTTCGCGGAATCGCGGCTTTAGAGCATGTTCGTGGTCTAGGTGGCTTAACGACAAAGATATTCGTAGGGTCTGAACTATTGAAGAGATTGTACGATATAGAAAATGAGAGTTTCAACGTGCAATTGGATCGACATATCGGAAAAATAGGAAATCTTAATTTTGATTTGTTTGAGCAGATTTTATCATTCTCTGCAATAGATGTGACGCGCTACGTGCCACGAAAACAGCTTATCGATGAGAGCCTACTTAAAAGGCGAAACGAAATCGCGCATGGGCGTTTCATCGAATTGGATGAAGAGGGGGTGCTAAACCTTAGCGGCGAGGTGCTTACCCTTATTGAATGGGTAAAAACAGACATCGAAAATGCGGCATCCACGCAATCTTACTGCGTGCGGCCTTAAACCTCCTCGCGCAGCGCATCCAGATCCAGCGTCGACCGCGCGCCGATATCGCCCGCCCTCGCCGCAAGGAACGCATCCGCCGCGCGCCGCCCCTCGTCGCGCAGCATCGCGAGGAACGCGGCCTCGGCGTTGAGCTTCGACGACGAGCCAAGCTCCGCGATCACCTCGCTGCCGATGCGGTGGATGCGCATCTTCGCCCAGCGCGCGCCTTCGCAATCGCCCGCGTCTGCCACCTGTTTCAGGATCGCGATCATGCGCAACTCCTTGAGCAGCGTGGCGTTGAACGACACCTCGTTAAGGCGGTTCAGGATTTCGCGCGCGGTCTTGGGTGTGCCGCCGCGCTCGACCGGGTTCACCTGCACGAGGATGACGTCTTCGGCGGTGCAGCCGCGCACCAGCGGCGTGATGGTTGGGTTGCCGGAATAACCGCCGTCCCAATAGGGTTCGTCGTCGATAATCACGGCCTGAAACAGCGTCGGCAGGCAGGCCGATGCCAGCAGCACATCGGGCGACAGCTCGGCATTGGTAAAGACGCGGCCGCGCCCCGTGCGCACATTCGTGGCGGTGATGAAGAGTTTCAACGGCACTTTGGGCAGCAGATCGAAGTCGATGCTTTCTGCGAGAATGTCACGCAAGGGGTTGCTGCCGCCGGGGTTCAGGTCATAGGGCGAGAACAGGCGTGCCGTCATGTCGAGCGCGACGAAGAGCGGCGAGGTGTCGATGGACCAGCGGCCGAGCATCACATCGAGGGGACTTCGCTGGAACGGACTGAACCGCGCCGCCTCGCCAACCCGCGCCCAGAAGGCGTCGAGTGAGGCGCGCGCGCCCTCGCGGCCGCCCTTGCCGAGACCGCAGGCCATGACAGCGGCGTTCATCGCGCCCGCAGACGTGCCGGAGATGCCCTCGATATGAAGCCATGGCTCTTCCAGCAGCCT
The DNA here is from genome assembly GCF_047605405.1 of Rhodomicrobium sp. Lineage (NCBI taxonomy): Bacteria > Pseudomonadati > Pseudomonadota > Alphaproteobacteria > Hyphomicrobiales > Hyphomicrobiaceae > Rhodomicrobium > Rhodomicrobium sp. The sequence goes on from NZ_JASGFR010000014.1 coordinate 63,759, forward strand.
GTCGAGCACGCCCCAGGTGAAGGCCCCATGCGAGCCGCCGCCCTGAAGCGCGAGGTCTACGGTTACGGGCGAGCGCTTCTGTTGCATGGTTAGGCGACCTTATTGCGTTGATAGGCCCACCAGAGCCCGAGCACGATCAGCGAGCCGATGAGCGCGGACACGATGTCCCGCATCGAGACGGCTACGGTCTCGAGATCGGGCAGCAGGTTGAACACGCGAAACAGCGCGCCGCCCACTATGGCGCCGAGCAACCCGAGCCCGAGATTGGGCCAGAAGCCGAAGCCGCGCCGTTCGCGCGTCACGAGGATTCCGGCGAGCGAGCCGCCCGCGATGCCGATGACGACCCAGACGAAAATCTGCGAAAGACTGAAGGACATTGCCGAACCCTCTTTCCTGGCTTGCTTGCGTCCTCAATATAGGATGGGAAGACTTAAGTCGCCCTTGAGTTTCATGGGCGAAGGCGGGGTGGCCAACAGACTTTAGCGTATCAATTCACGCTATTTCATTGAGGTCTACCTGCAATGGCGAAGAAATGTTTTCCAGAAAAATCAGTTTCAAGATTCCATGGTTCATTCAATATGTCTGCGCGGCGAAGGTGCGTTGTGTGAGATTATACCCTATAGTAAATAGAGGAGCTTCAATAATAATAAGGGAGACGCGTCATGCCGCAAGCGCCAGAGCCTGCCACCTTCGACCTCTCGCCCGTGCTGAAGGCCTACGTTGAATCCATAGATGTATGGAAAAAGAACTACGAAAATCTGGCGAAAAGCGCGAGAGAATTTCAGGGGTTCGCCGCGGAAGGCCAGGGCGGGCACGGCGCGGCCCCGGCTGCGCCATCATCGCACGATACGGAGCCATCGCCCTCGACCGCAGCTTACGACACCGCTGTGGCGCAGTGGCAGAAATCCGGGGAAGACCTGTTCAAGCGCTTTGCTCAGAACCAGGTTGAATTGTGCCGCTTCTTCGCTTCCCGCTGGGAGCAGTATTTGAGCCTGCCCGATCAGGTCGCGAAGTGCCACACGGTCGGAGAGTTCGGTGCTCTTCAGCACGCATTCCTGACCCGGTTCGCAACCGATTACATGCAGGAAAGCGAAAAGCTCGCGCAGCCTTTCGCGGAGTATATGGCAAGCCTCGGCGATCGCCACGCCTGACGCGGACCTGCGCAGGCGGGCTGCCGGAGGTCCATGCTTGAGTTTTCTGGCTCGGGCAGAGTGATCCCGCCCGTGGCTTTTCCTTACGCTTTCCGCGCGTTAACACATCGCGTTACCGATTGAACTCTCGGCGCGGGCGCCTTTTCGTGCTAATCCCCTCGTGAATGGGCAAGTATCCGTATCGGAGGGGCCATGATCGGAAGCACGAGCGCGATCGACCGCGTTTTTCATTACACGCTCGCCAAACAGACGGGCGGCATATCGCCTGCCGCACTGGCGCTTTGTTACATGGACTGGGCGCTCCATCTATCGATGGCTCCGGGCACGCGCCTTCAACTCGGCTGGAAGTTTTTCACCGACACTCTCGCGCTTCAGCGTTACGCGCTGGCGACACTCACGAGCGGCGATCTGTCGGCTGGCGATTGTCCGCCTCCGGCCAAGGCCGACCGCCGTTTCTCGCATGAAGACTGGCAGCGTTATCCCTTCAATGTGATCCAGCAGAGTTTTCTCGTCTGGGAAAACCTCTGGGACGCCGCGACGAAGAACGTCCACGGCGTCAGCAAGGAACACGAGCAGGCTGTCAACTTCCTCGCGCGCCAGATGCTCGACATGGTGGCGCCGTCCAATTTCATTGCCACGAACCCCGAACTTCTGGACAAGACGGTGCGCGAGGGCGGATTCAATCTCCTTCGCGGCGCACTCAATCTCGCCGAGGACAAGCAGCGCGATGCGGCGGGGCTGCCGCCGGCGGGCGTCGAGGAGTTCAAGGTGGGCAAAACGCTCGCCGTGACGCCCGGCAAGGTGGTCGCCCGCACCCGGCTCATGGAACTGATCCAGTACAGCCCGACGACCGCAAAAGTGCATCCGAACCCGGTGCTGATCGTTCCGGCGTGGATCATGAAGTATTACATTCTCGATCTGTCGGCGCAGAACTCGCTGATCAAATATATGGTCGATCAGGGCTTCACGGTCTTTGCGATCTCGTGGAAGAACCCGGACGAGAGCTACGCCGACACAGGCATGGACGATTACCGCCGCTTCGGTATCCTGGAGGCGCTGAAGGCGATCTCGCAGATCGTGCCGGAGCGCAAGGTGCATGCGCTCGGCTATTGTCTCGGCGGCACGCTCCTGTCGATCGCGGCGGCGGCCATGGCGCGCGACGGCGACGACCGGCTGAAGTCGCTCACGCTGCTCGCCGCGCAGACGGATTTCAGCCAGCCCGGCGAGCTTGAGCTTTTCGTGAACGAGAGCCAGCTCGCCTTCCTCGAAGACATGATGGAGGAGCGCGGTTATCTCTCATCCGCGCAGATGGCCGGGGCGTTCCAGCTTCTCCGCTCGAACGATCTCATCTGGTCGCATATGATCCACGACTACATGCTCGGCGAGCGGACATCCATGATGGACCTGATGGCGTGGAACGCCGACCCGACGCGCATGCCCGCGCGCATGCATTCCGAATATCTGCGCGACATCTTCATGGGCAACCAGCTTGCCGAAGGGCGCTACCATGTGGACGGCCGCTCGATCGCGCTGCGCGACATCACAGCGCCGATCTTTGTCGTCGGCACGGAAACGGACCACGTCGCGCCGTGGCGCTCGGTGTATCAGATCAATGTCCTCTCCGACACCGACGTGACCTTCGTGCTGACGAGCGGCGGCCATAACGCGGGTATCGTGTCGGAGCCGGGGCGCAAGCACCGCCATTACCGCATCGCGACATCGCGCCACGACACCCCCTATGTCGGGCCCGAGACGTGGTTCCGCACCAACACGCCGAAGGACGGCTCGTGGTGGCCGGAATGGGCGCGGTGGCTTCGGGCGGGATCGAACGAGGCGGTGCAGCCGCCGAAGACCGGCGCGCCGAAGGCTGGATATCCCGCGCTCTGCGACGCACCCGGCACTTATGTTTTTGAATGACGGGCGGGCGGCGAGGCTTCACGCCTCGCCCGGATCCGCGCCGACGGCGCGGCTCAATGAGAGACGAACGTCGCTACGGGCACCTGTCGCAGGACATCGCGGCTGACGCCGCCGAACAGCATTTCGCGGAAGCGCGATTTCGAATAGCCGCCCATGACCAGCAGGTCGCAGTCCTGGCCCATCAGCCGCACGATGGCGTCGGCCGCGCCATTGTCGCCGGCATAGGCGACTTCGCTCGCAGCCGTGATACCGTGCCGCGAAAGATTCGCCACGAGGTCCGCGCCAAGTGCTTCCGCCGCCTTGCGCTCGCTTTCGCGCTGGATCACGGTCACCGCGCGAACACTTGAAGCATCCTTGATCAGGTCGAGCGAGTCGAACACCGCGCGAGCCGCCTCGCGTGTGTCGTTCCATGCGATGATGACGTTCCGGCCGAAGGTCTTCTGCGGCTTCGCGGTCGGCAGGATCAGCACCGGACGCCCGCCGCCCATCAGCGCGATCTCGGAGAAGTCGTTCCATGCGTCGGGCAGATCTTCGGATTGCGCGCCGCAAACCACGAGATCGGCGCCGTGGGCATTTCTCACGATGGCATCGGAACCGGCGGCATAAGACGCGCTGAAGCAGCGCCATTCGAAGGTGAGGCCGCTATTGAGAAGCACGCCTTCAAAAGCCTGTTTCGTTTCCGCAGCGGCGTCCTGTCCCGCCTTTTGAATGCGGGAGATGACCTCCTCGGAAACGTCAGCCGGGAACTCGCCGTATTCGGGCACCTGCGGGATGAGGTGCAGCCCGATCACATGGGCGGATCGCGGAGCCGCGATTGCGACCACCGGTTCGAGAATGGCGCCGACCGTGCGGCCATTGGGCAGATAAACCAGGATTGTCTTGATGGGCATCGCGCACCTCCAACCTGTCGCTTCCCCGGAAACTCCGCCGCATCGGCCAAAATCCGGCCGCGAACGCGCGCGCTTCAGATCGGGAACTCATCCCCAATATACTCCCGTACGCTTCCATTAGGAACCTTGGTGAGATCCTTGGGCACTTCACCGATAACGACGGCGCGCAGTTTTTCGCTCAGCGCGGTCCGGATGACGCCAAGCGTTTCCGGTGCGGCCACCACCAGAAGCCGGTCGAATTCGTTGTTCTCCAGTCGCTTGTCCAGCTTTGCCGCGAGTGCGACCGCGAATTTTCCTTTCTCGACCTGATGCAAGTCCGGGCGCTCGATGGCGTGCCGCGATACGTTCGCAGACTCATGAACGCGGCCTGGCCGGTCTCTCTCAAGCTCATGGTCGGGCTTCAGCGTCTGGCGTTCATCGGAACTCGGCACCTCGGTGAGGGCCTTCGCGCGCCCTTCGGACAACAGAAGACGCGCCCGCGCGCCGTCTGCGATCAGGATGTAGGTTCTCACGGGCTTCATCGGCGATACTCCATGCAAAGGAAACATGGTCTCTTGCCTGTCTCAACAATCCCTTGACGCGTCTGTGCCCTGACGCGTTGCCGCGCCCCGATCAGGATGGCGCGCATGGCGCTGGCAAGCCCGCAAACCCGCGTTCAGAGGCATAGATAGGCGCGCGTTATCGGCACTGTCTCGATCTTTTTGGCGAGCTGGATCTGGAAGACACACAGATCGTAATAGCGGAAGCTCACTTCGCAGCCCGCCAGATAATACTCCCACATCCGGCAGAAGCGTTCAGACAGCATCGCCGCGGCCTTGCTTCTGTTTCGCTCGAAATTATGCCGCCAGATCGCGAGCGTCTCGGCGTAATGCAGCCGCAAGACCTCGACATCGGTGATGAACAAGCCGGATTTCTCGATAGCCGGCACGATTTCGCTCAGCGCGGGGATGTAGCCGCCGGGAAAGATGTATTTCGCGATGAATGCGTTCGTATGGCCGGGGCCGGAAAGTCGCCCGATGGTGTGCAGCAGTGCCACGCCATCGTCTTCGAGGCAGTCCTCGACCTTGCGGAAGAATGTCCTGTAGTTCGGCACGCCGACATGTTCGAACATGCCGACCGAAACGATGCGGTCGAATTTTTCGTCGATGCTTCGATAGTCCGCGAGACGGAAGTCGACCCTTCCCGCGCCTTCCTCGCCCGCTTCGATCCTTTTCTTCGCGTAGGCTTCCTGCTCCTCGCTCAGCGTGATGCCGACCACCGTCGCGCCGCGCTCCCGCGCGAGATGGAGCGCGAGGCCACCCCAGCCGCAGCCGATGTCGAGCACGCGCTGGCGCGGCGTAAGACAGAGCTTCTTGGCAATGTGGCGTTTCTTGGCAATCTGTGCTTCGTCGAGGGGCTGGTCGCCTTTCTCGAAATAAGCGCAGGAATACTGGCGGTCCTTGTCCAGAAACAGCTCGTACAGCGACCCCGGCAGGTCGTAATGACGGCTGACGTTCCGTTTTGCGCCGTTGGCGCCGTTCCATTGCCGGGCGAAGCGCGTCAGGCGGCGAAACTTGTCCCCGGCTCGCATCCAGATGGGGAAGTCCTTGCGGGTCAGGTTTTTCGCGAAGAGCGCGAGAAGCTCGTAGAGCGTCCCGGATTCGATCTCGATATCGCCATCCATCCACCCTTCCGCGAAACCGAGCTGGGGATCGGCGAGGAAGGCCCTTTGCGCCTTTCCTGTCAGGAAGCGCACGGCGAGCGGTTTCATATCCCGGTCCCCGAAGGCCCGGACCTGGCCACGGAAATCCCAGACGCGCAGATGTCCGTCGCGCACCACGGTTTCAAGAACTTGCCAGAGCGGCCAGGACGCCGCCGCTCGCCGCTCCTCGTTCTGATGGGTAATCTCGTGGACCATCGGTAAAAACTCGTAATTCGGCCACGCATCCGATTATTATTACGGATGTCAAATGCGTGAGCCAGTTTAACTCACGCTTGAAAAAATCGGCGAAAGACAATGTTCCAGCCGATTGCTATATTGCTTTGCGCCATATCAAGGCGATTGTAACAAGTGCATGGGACGATTAAGAATTCGGTCAGAAAACGGGTCTGAACAAATGCAAAACCTCAAGTTGGAAAAGCGCGACTGGCAGCCTCTTCTCGATCATATCTCCCGCTCGGAAGGCGCTTACAAGGTCACGATCGAGGTCGACCGCGCGGACATCGGCGCTCAAGTTCAAGTGGAGAATGTCGATTTTCGAGGGGTGAGCTATGACCCGAAAGACGATGACATCGCCATTGACGCGGGCGCGATCGAGCACCGGATACACAAGCCGAAGGATCTTTCGGTTGCTGTCGAGGGCTCGGAGCTGATTTCGCTCGAAATTCTCGACGAGAACCACGCGGTGAACTCGATCAAGTTCAAGCCGCGCCTGAACCTGCCCGATCTGTTGCTGCCGGGCGATCAGTAAGCGCGTCGCCGCAAGGCGTTGATCGACCGGGAGGTTCGGTTGATGAAGGGCGGCCAGCCGCAGAACCGGCGTCTTGCCACTTCGGGCACGCCATCGGTTTTTGCCAAGCCCCATCTCTTTCGAGCGGGTCGAGATCTGCTCAAATCTTATGGGAGGCGGGCACCGCTCTTGCTGATGGCTTGAGCGCGTCCGGATGAAGCGGTTTTCCGATAGGACGCGTCAGAAAAATACAGGCGCGCTTCTTCAATCAAAAAAGCGGATACGCTTCAGTCGTCCAGTACGGTCTTGATGAGGAAGAAACGGATCGCGTCGGCAAGGATCACCTTGCAAACCCGCTGATGACCCTGTTCGTCCTCAAGCCTCGCTTTGGACAAAAGAGCCGAGATGTTGGTCTGCTCGGTGTCCGAAAGCTGGAGGATCTGGGTCATCTGGTCGATCACCGCCATGCCGTCAGAGCACGTCACGGCGCGCGCCGGGCTGGCGAGCGCGGCAACAATCGCGAATGAGCACAAAAACCTTTTCATCTTGAGTCAGCGACCTCGACCCGCTTGCCCGGCGACAAGAGCTGTCCACCGGGAAAATTCTGATAGCCGTTTGAGCCACGACGCACAAGCCAAGAAAATCCGGCTTGATTCGGGCAGCATCACAAGAAGTTCTACGATGGCGGGCTTTCCCGCGCCTTGTCGCATCGATGCATCACTGGCGAAGCGAGTGGGCGCGGAAAGCGCCCGCTCAGGCGGCGGCATCCTCGGTCAGCCCACGCTTATCGAGGAGCGGTCCGACCTCGGGATCGCGTCCGCGAAAGGCGCGATACGCCTCATCCGGTTTCAACGTGCCGCCGCTCGAATAGACGAAGCGGTGGAGACGCTCGGCCACCTCTGGATCGAATGCGCTTCCCGCTTCCTCGAAAGCGTCGAACGCGTCCGCCTCCATGACCTCTGCCCAGAGATAGGTATAATAACCCGCCGCGTAGCCGCCGCCCGCGAAGATATGCTGGAAGTGGGGCGGGCGATGGCGCAGCGCGATGGCGTCCGGCATGCCGAGCTTCGCGCGTAGCTCGGTCTCGAACGCGGCCGGGTCGATGACGCCCGCTCCATCGGCTTCGTGGATCGCGAGATCGTAGAGCGCCGATGCCGTGTATTCCGCCGTTGCGAAGCCCTGATTGAACTTTCGCGCCGTGTGCAGCTTGTCGACGATGGCCTGCGGAAGCGGCTCGCCGGTCTCGACATGCCGCGCGAAGCGGTTGAGGATTTCGGGCTGAAGCGCCCAGTTTTCGTAAAGCTGCGACGGCAGCTCCACAAAGTCGCGGTCGACGCTCGTACCGGAAAGGCCCGGATAGGTGACGTTCGACAACATGCCGTGCAGCCCGTGACCGAATTCGTGGAACAGTGTGCGCACGTCGTCGAGGCTCAGGAGCGATGGCTTGCCCTCGCCGCCCTTGGTGAAGTTCAGAACGTTGACGATGATGGGCAGCACCTGGCCGTCGATGCGCGACTGCTCGCGGAAGTCGCTCATCCAGGCGCCGCTGCGCTTCGACGTCCGCGCGAAATAATCGCCGACGAACAGCGCGACCGGCTTTCCGTCGCGGTTCTTCACGGTCCACGCGCGGACGTCGGGATGATAAAGCGGCACGTCTCGCCGCTCTTCGAAGGCGAGGCCGAACAGGCGGTGCGCTGTCTCGAAAGCCGCCGCGATCATCGCATCCAGTTCAAAATAGGGCTTCAGCGCCGCGCCGTCGATGTCGAACTCGGCCTTGCGGCGCTTCTCGGCGTAGTGGTGCCAGTCCCACGCGGCGAGCGGCTCGTTATGACCTTCCGCCTGCGCAAGCGCTGCAAGCGCGTCGGCTTCCGCATCGGCGCGGCGTTTCGCACCGGCCCAAACCTTTTCGAGCAGGTTGCGCGCGTTGGTGGGCGTTTTCGCCATGGCATCGTCGATCTGGTAGGCGGCATAGGTCGAAAAGCCGAGCAACTTCGCGAGTTCGGCACGGAGCGCAAGGATTTCGCTGATCAGCGGCGTGTTGTCGGGCGAGTCGTCGCCTCCCTCGCCGCGCGCGATGTAGGCGCGATAGGCTTTTTCGCGCAGGTCGCGGCGCGTGGAAAATTCGAGGAACGGCTCGATGCTCGCCCGCGACAGCGTGATGACGTGCTTGCCGGAAAGGCCGCGTTCCTCCGCCGCCTTCGCTGCACCCTCGCGCACGAAATCGGGCAGGCCCGCGAGGTCCGCCTCGCCGTCGAGCACGAGCTGGAACGCCTTCTCGGCGGCGAGCACGTTCTGCGAAAACGCCGTGTGGAGTTCCGAAAGCCGGGCGTTGATGTCCGTAAGGCGTGCCTTGCCCGCCGCGTCGAGCCTGGCGCCCGCGCGGATGAACCGTTTGTGATAGCGTTCGAGAAGGCGCCGTTGCTCGTCATCGAGGCCGAGCGTGTCGGCTTTTTCCGCCAGCGCGTCGATGCGCTCGAACAGCTTCGGGTCGGTGTAGATTGCCATGGAGTGCTTGGCGAGCTTCGGGCCGATGTCGCGCTCGATCGCCTGCCGCGTGTCGTTCGTGTCCGCCGATGAAAGGTTGAAGAAGACGTTCGCCACCTTCGTCAGCGCGCGCCCGGCGCGTTCCAGCGCCTCCACCGTGTTCGCGAAGGTTGGCTCGTTCCCGTCATTCGCGATGGTCTCGATCTCCGCGCGATGGGTTTTCATCGCGTTTTCGAAGGCGGGGATGAAATCCTCGTCGCGGATCGCCTGAAAGGGCGGCAGGCCGAAAGGTGTGTCCCAGTCCTGAAGGAGAATGTTCGATGAAGTCACGCGGAATCCTTTCGGCTCAAAAATGCACCTGCGCCTGTCACGATCCGGATTTGGTCTTTGAATCTGCGTCGGACAAGTCGTCAGGACTACCTGCGAACCGTCGCCGACGAAGGGACGCGGCCGCCTGAATTTGGCTGGCGGCCGCTCGCAAGTCTATTCCATATCGAAAGGTTCGTATTTGCCGCTTTCGCCAAGGACCGTGCCCCAGACCTTGTGCGACCCCTGATGGTCGCTCCGGCTGAAGGAAATCGGCGTTCCCAGCCCCAGATCGAAGTCGCGCATGTTTTCAAACGCCTCGACAAGTTTCTCGGCATCGAGCTGAGGCCCCGCCCGCCGAAGCGCCTCGATCATGATCTGCGCGGCCACATAATATTCGAGCGAAACGTAATCCGGCGTCTCACCCCTGAAATATTTGGAAAGCGCCGCCTTGTATTCGAGAATGAGCGATGAATAGCCCTCCACGGCTGGCACAACCTCGGTGACGATGACGCCGGCGGCGTATTTCGGCCCAAGGAGCATCAGTTCGTCGCGCAAGGCGATGGGGCCGACAGCCGAAATATTGGTGTATATCAGCCCCGGCACGGCCTCGCGGCTTTTCTCGATGAACTTCGCCGCCGCTCGGTAGGTCGCCACCATCACAACCGCCTTGATTGGCGTTTTGGAGGTTTTCAGCAGATTGATCGCCGGCTCCACATCGAGCGAGTTGCGGGGGTAGGTCATCTTGAGGATCGCTCCCCCGTCGCCGCCGCGAAGAGCGCGCATCGCCTTCGTTACGCCGGCATAACCAGCATCGCCGAAGCCGTCCTGCTGCATGAAAACGGCGATCTGGTCGGGCTTCAGCCGTTTGACCTTCACGAGATAGCGGACGACGGTTTCCGTTTCTTCCGCGTAGCTGGCGCGGTAGTTGAAAACGTAGCGGTCCGGGGGATCGCGGCGCAGGACGCTTGCACCCGAGTAGCCCGCATAGAACAACGCCCGGCGCTCAAGCGCGTAAGGCGCTGCCACGGCGGCCGTTGCCGTTCCGAAATTGCCGATGAAACCGAAAACCTGCTCGGTCTCGTAAAGCTGCTTCATGGTTTCCGCGGTGCGGGCGGGTTCATAGCCGTCATCGGCGGCGATGAGGCGCAACATGCGGCCATGAACGCCACCCTCGTCGTTGACCTTCTTGAAGGCCGTCTCTATGCCGACCCGGATCTGATAGCCGTAATCCTTGTTCGGGCCGGAAAAAGGAAGCGATGCACCGAACCGGATTTCGTTGTCCGATACGCCCCGAACCAGGCTGACCGTCTGAGCGGCGAAGACGCCGACGGACGGCGGAAATGATACTGCGGCCTGCGGCGCGGCATTTGACTGGGGCGCCGACACGCTTTCGAGATTGGCGAGGTCGCGATTGGCAGCCGCGCAATCCGTTTTCTTGTCAGCCAGATCCTTCGTGCCCTCGGCCAGGCTCGCCTTGAAAGAAGCGAGGATCGTTGCGCTTTCCGTTTCGCTCGCGGCCGACGTCTTGACGACATCGACGAACTTGTCGGCAACCGACTTCACGCGCGACTGCGCGATGTTCGGGCAACTTGCGGCGGTCCCGAGAACGTAACCGACGCGCGTCGCCAGACTGCGGAGCACGCCGCCCTTGTCGTCGCGCGGCGCTGACCAAGCCGGATCGAGCGCAGACGCAACGACCAGCGCGCCCAACAACCCCATTGATAGTCGCATTTTCATTCAAGCCTCCCCCCGAGTGCCCTGTCTTCCTTCATGTCCCAGATCAGCGCTTCTGTTCTCCGGCGGCGATATCGCCCAGGCGCTTCAAACCGTCTCTGCTTCCCGTCAGGCCCGGGTTGAGCCGCAGGGCGTTGCGATAATCTGCGGCGGCTTCGTCGCGCCGGCCGACAAGTTCGAGAATGTGACCGCGCGTGTCGAACAGATCCGGATCGAATGGCCGCATTGTCAGCGCCTTGTTCGCATCGTCCAGAGCGCGCGCGGCATCGCCCATGCTGTAATAGGCCCAGGCGCGATTGTTGTAGGCGTCGGCGTCTTTCGGCCTCAACTGGATGAAGCGCGAGTAGTCGGTGATGGCGCTATCGAACAGCGCCATGTCGCGAAGGACGTTCGCCCGTTCGAAATAGGCATCCGCGCTCTCTGGATTGATCCTGATCGCCGTCGAGAACTCTGCGATCGCGCGCAGGCGATCCCCGCCTTCACGATAGATTGCGCCGCGCGCGAGATGGACCCACGTCGCCCGTGGATTGAAGGCGATCGCGGCATCGTAATCGCTCAGGGCCCGAGCGATGTTTCCCTGCGCCCGAAAGACTTCGCCGCGCGCGAAATAGGCGCCGTCGAGCTTCCTGTCGATTTCGATCGCTTTCGTTAGATCGTCTGCTGCCCGGTCGAGAAGGCCCTGTCGAGTGAGGGCGAGGCCGCGCTTGTAAAGGACCTCGGCATCGCGGGGGTCGAATTCCAGCGCCTTCGTATAATCTGCTATCGCGCGGGTGAAATCGCCTGTCGCGCGATAGGCATCGCCACGCGCGGAAAAAGGCGTCGGGGTAGGCGCCTTTGTCTCGATCAAGGCAGTGCAGGCGGAGATCGCGAGCCTGGAATCCTCGTCCTGCAAACAGTCGAAAGCCGTACCAGCAATCGATGCGGAAAGCGGCATCGCCACCGCCAACCCGATCAACCAGACATGTACGCGTGATTTTCCAGACAAATCACAGGCTCCGGGGCGCGAAAAAAGCCAACAACTGGCCCAAGCGATCCGGTAAAGAACATTTTTAAATGAATTGCGCACTCTCGACTTCAGTCTAAGTCGATCTGCGAGTTGGTAAAATTTGAAGCTGGTGCTGTGCCGGGATGGAAAACCGGCACGGATTTACCGCCCGGGCGCTTCTTCAGCAACCCGGGCCGTCAATTTTACGAGCGCCGCTTCACGGCATAGCCGTATTGCAGAGGCCAGCTCTTGTCTCCGCCGTTGAGTTCGCGCTCGGCGCGCAACGCGAAATACGGATCGCGCAGGAACTCGCGGGCGATCAGCACGAGATTGGCCTCGCCGCCGGTGATGATGTCGTTCGCCTGTTGCGGTTCGGTGATAAGGCCTACCGCGCCCGTGCGGATGTCCGCTTCCTCGCGGATGCGCCGCGCGAACGGCACCTGATAGCCCTTCGCCACGGGGATCTGCGCGGATGGTGTGAGGCCGCCCGTCGACACGTCGATCAGGTCTACGCCGATGCGCTTCAGGTGCTTCGCCAGTTCGACGGATTGCGTGTCGTCCCAGCCTCCCGGAACCCAGTCGGTCGCGGAGATGCGCACGAACAGCGGCAGGTCGTCCGGCACGATGGCACGCAGCCGTTCGGCGACCGTGAGCGTAAGGCGCGCGCGGTTCTCGAAGCTGCCGCCCCATTGGTCGGTGCGGTGGTTCGACAGCGGCGACAGGAACTCGTGCAGCAGATAGCCGTGCGCGGCGTGGATTTCGATGACCTTGAAGCCCGCCTTCAGCGCGCGCCGCGTGGCGTCCTCGAACGCCGCGATCACATGGGCAATGCCTTCCTCCGAGAGCGCGGCTGGCGTCGGGCTTTCCGGGCTGAACGGCACGGCGCTCGGCGCGACCGGGCGCCAGCCGCCCTGCTCGGGTGGAAGCGCCTTGCCGCCATTCCATGGCGCGTCCGTGCTCGCCTTGCGGCCCGCATGCGCGATCTGGATGCCCGGAACCGCGCCCTGACTTTCAATGAAACGCGCGATGCGAGCGAGCGGCTCGATGTGATCGTCCGACCAGAGGCCGAGATCGTAGGGGGAAATACGCCCCTCCGGCACGACGGCGGTCGCCTCCGCAATCACGAGGCCCGCGCCGCCGCTCGCGCGGCTGCCGAGATGAACGAGGTGCCAGTCGTTCGCGAAACCATCCTTCGCCGAATACTGGCACATGGGCGACACGGCGATGCGGTTGCGGAACGTCACCCCGCGAAGCGTGAGCGGCGTCAGAAGATCGACCTCGGGAATGCCGACGTCCTGCCGCGTGTCGGCCTGCCCCGAGCGTTGGCTGCTGTAATCCGTCATGATGCGATCCTTTCTCGCATGACAATGCTTTCGGGGCAGATGTGGGCATTGTTCGAGATTTGTGAACTAGTGGCACGCGGAAAAAACAGCCATGCTCGCGGTCGCAGGTTGGCGAGCACGAGTATGTTGTTGCCAGGTTGAGAGTGTTGCCGCTGCGGCAACATTCGCTTGCCATTGGCAACGGAGCGCGCGATTTGAAGTGGTCAATGACCACTATCGTTTAGGATAACGTTCACCGCCGTGACCAAACCCAAACTCCTCATGACGCGCGTGCTGAGCCCCGCCACGATCTCGCGGGCGCGGCGCGACTACGACCTCGACCTGAACGAGGCCGACGTGCCGTTCACGCCGGATGAACTCGTCGCGCGCGCGGCTGGCAAGGACGCGCTGCTTATCACGCTCGCAGACAAGTTCGGCTCGGACGTCATCGCGAGGCTCGACCCGTCGGTGAAGGTCATCGCCACCTATTCGGTGGGCCATGAGCATATCGACCTGCAGGCGGCGAAGGCGCGCGGCATCCGCGTCGCCTATACGCCGGACGCGGTGACGGTGGCGACGGCGGAAATCGGCTTTCTTCTGATCCTCGGCGCGGCCCGTCGCGCGAGCGAGGGCGAGCGGCTGCTTCGCGCGAAGGCGTGGCGCGGCTGGCAGCCCATGCAGCTCATCGGGCAGAGGCTCGACGGCAAGCGGCTCGGCATCTACGGCATGGGCAAGATCGGGCAGGCCATCGCCAAGCGGGCGCGCGGCTTCGACATGGACATCCACTATTTCAACCGGCGCAGGCTCGACGCGGCGGACGAGCAGGGCGCGACCTGGCATGCGACGCTCGACAGTCTCCTCGCCGTCGCCGACATCCTCTGCATCGCCGCGCCGTCCACGCCCGAGACGCGCGGCTCGATCAATGCCGCCGCGCTCGCGAAACTCAAGCCGGGCGCCATCGTCACCAACATCGCGCGCGGCGATCTCGTGGTGGATGACGACCTCATCGCGGCGGTGAAATCCGGCCACATCGCGCATATCGGCCTCGACGTCTACGCGAACGAGCCGAACATCCATCCCGGCTATTACGACCTCGAAAACGCATTTCTGCTGCCGCACATGGGCACTTCCGTCATCGAGGCGCGCGACGAGATGGGCCGCGATGCCTTGGACAATATCGACGCCATTCTTGCGGGGCGCGAACCGCCCACCGCGCTCGTCTGATCAACGAAAGCCATTCGCCATGCCGAACCTTCTGCTCGAACTGTTCTCCGAGGAAATCCCGGCCCGCCTTCAGGGGCGCGCGGCTGACGATCTCGCAAAGCTCATGACTGAGGCACTGACGAAGGGCGGCTTGACCGTCGGCGCGACACGCACCTTGTCGGGCCCGCGCCGCATCGTGTTCATCGCGGACGACGTGCCAGCGCATTCGGCGGCGACGGTGGAAGAGCGCAAGGGGCCGCGGACGAGCGCGCCCGCCAAGGCGCTGGAAGGTTTCGTGAAAGCGGCGGGACTCACAAGCATCGACGAAGCGCAGGTTGTGAAAGACCCGAAGGGCGACTATTACCTCGCGAAGAGCGAGAAGCCGGGCCGCGCCGCCTCGGACATCATCGCCGAGGCCGTGCCGGAGATCATCCGCAAGTTTCCCTGGCCGAAATCGATGCGCTGGGGCACCGGGCGGCTGCGCTGGATCAGGCCGCTGCACTCGATACTCTGCCTTTTCGACGACAAGCCGGTCGCGTTCGAGGTGGACGGCATCAGGAGCGGCGACATCACATTCGGGCATCGCTTCCTGAGTGGCGAAAATATCACTCAACCTAAGGTTGTGAAGATCGATTACATTTCAGACTATGCAGAAACATTGATGCACGCTAAGGTTGTGGTCGCAGGAGAACACCGGGCGAAGGTGATCCTTGAGGGCGCGCACACCGCCGCCTCGGATGCCGGGCTCGCTCTTGTTGAAGACCACGGGCTGCTTGCTGAGAATGCGGGGCTCGTCGAGTGGCCCGTGGTCCTTTCCGGCCAGTTCGAGGAAAGCTTCCTCGATGTGCCCGAAGAAATCCTCATGACCTCCATGAAGGCGCATCAGAAGTGCTTTTCGCTGCGCTCGGCGAAGACCGGGAAGCTGGCGAACCGCTTCATTCTCGTTTCCAATCTCGAAGCTGAAGACGGCGGCAAGGCCATCGTCGCGGGCAACGAGCGCGTGATCCGCGCGCGCCTCTCGGATGCGAAATTCTTCTGGGAGAACGACCGCAAGCGCCCGCTCGAAGGGCTGACGGCGCTGCTCGGTCAGGTGACTTTCCACGAGAAGCTCGGCACGCAACTTGAGCGGGTGGAGCGCATCAAGGCGCTGGCGCGCGAGCTTGCTCCCATCGTCGGCGCGGACCCGGACGATGCCAAGCGCGCGGCGCATCTCGCGAAGGCCGATCTCATGTCGGAAACGGTGGGCGAATTCCCCGAGCTTCAGGGCATCATCGGCCGTTACATCGCGCTCGCGCAGGGCGAGAAGCCCGCGGTCGCGGACGCGATCGCGGAGCACTACAAGCCGCAGGGGCCGTCCGACGCCGTGCCGACCGCGCCGGTTTCCGTCGCGGTGGCGCTTGCCGACAAGCTCGACATGCTGGTGGGCTTCTGGGCCATCGACGAAAAGCCGACCGGCTCGAAAGACCCGTTCGCACTGCGCCGCGCCGCGCTCGGCGTGATCCGCATCGTGCTGGAGAACGGGCTGCGGGTAAATCTTACCAACGCTTTCGAAAGACAGGCGCGTGAGTTCCAACACGACTTGGCAAGAATTCGTGGCGATACAAGTCGCGGTCGCTCATCTGTTCCGATTGAAATCGCTCCCGATCTCAGTCACGTCGTTTGGAATTTGCTTCCCTTCTTCGCGGACCGCCTGAAGGTTTACCTTCGCGATCAGGGCGCGCGGCACGATCTCATCGACGCGGTGTTCGCGCTGCCGGGGCAGGACGATCTGCTCATGGTTGTTCGCCGCGTCGAGGCGCTGGGCCGCTTCCTCGAAACCGACGACGGCAAGAGCCTGCTCGCGCTGGTGCGTCGCGCGCTGAACATCCTGCGCATCGAGGAGAAGAAGGACGCGCGCGCGTTCGACGGCGAACCGGCGGCGAAGCTTCTGAAGGAAGCGGAAGAAAAGGCCCTCGCCTCGGCGGTGAAAGCCGTGGGCAAGGACGTCCGCGCCGCGCTCGCGACCGAGGATTTCGAGGCGGCGATGGCGGCTCTGGCCAAGCTCCGCGCGCCGGTCGACGCCTTCTTCGACAAGGTGACGGTGAACGCCGACGCCGCCGACATCCGCGAGAACCGGCTGACGCTGCTGGCGCAGATCCGCGCGCTCACGCTCGACATCGCCGATTTCTCGAAGATCGAGGGATAAAGGAAAAGCGGCCGGGAATGCCTCGGCCGCCCCATTCGCTATTCAAGCAGATCGCTGTGAGAGCCGAGACGCCGCAAGACGAGCGTCTCGTCATCCGGCTTGTCGTAGATCAGGAGTAAGTCCGGCTTCAGGTGGCATTCGCGATGCCCTGCCCAATTGCCGGTCAGCGCGTGATCGCGAAATCGCGCCGGAAGATTTTCATCGGCGGCCAATATTCCGGCCACCGACAGAAGCAGATCATTAAGCTCGCCGCCGAACGGTCCCGCGAGCACCCGCTTGTAGTCCTTCTTGAATTTCTTCGTCCTCAGGATCGTCCGCATTCAATTCCGCGATAAGCCGATCAACCGATCCGACCTTGATCAGATCCGCCCGCGCTTCCTGCATCGCCGCAATCGTCTCTTTGTTTGGGACGAAGGGATCGAAAGGAAGCGCGCCCTCACGCGCGACACGAATTAGCAACAGGCGAATAACATCAGATAAAGTAAGCCCGATTTCCGCAAGAACGGCTTCCGCGTCCTCTTTCGTTTTGCTGTCGATGCGCGCGCGCACGACTTCGTTAAGTCCCATGATGTTCCGTCCACGCTCCGCACGGGGAGCGATAACTTGCCAATACCCGCATCGGCGGGCTAACACCGCGGATGATAGCCCATGCCAGCCGAGGCCGAGCTTATCCCCGCAATTGGCGGGTCCTTCCATAATCACATGACGAGTATTGTAGCTACAATGTAGCTACAAGTCAAGAACCGCCGCCGCGCTCACGGCTTGCCCCAGGGCGAATCCGTGCGCTTTGCGCTCGACCCGCCCTTGCCCTCGCCGCGCGGCACTTCGGTAAACTCGACATCGATCACGGTTTCGCTGCGGACCGGGCCTTGCGGATTTGCTTGCGGCTCGGGCCGCGCACCCTGCTGGGGCCGCGTCTGCCAGCGTCCGCCGCGCGCCCGCAAGCCATAGGATGCGCCACGCCAAAGGAGCCCGCGCACCGCCGGGAGCAACAGCAGGATCGCCACCGCGTCGGACACGAAGCCCGGGATCATGAACAGGATGCCGGCGAGCGATGTCGTCCCGCTGTCGAGCAAGGTCTTTTCGGGCGACCCGCCGCTCCGCATCGCTTCCATCACGCGGACGCCGACGAGGCGGCTTTGCGATTTCACGAGAAACGCGCCGACCGCCACACCCGCCGCCAGCAGCAAAAATGTCGGGATCCCGCCGATCCAGCGGCTTACCTGAATGATGGAGGCCACCTCCAGCACCGGCCACGAAATCATGAGAAAGAGAATGACGAAGGGCATCGAGACGCTCGGTCCTCGGTTGGATTGAAAATTCGCACTCCCTCATATGGGAGCGAAGAGCGATTTGCGGAGAAGGATGCAAAGATTTCGGTGACGCTTGCGTCAAAGGGCGCGCGGCTATAGCCAGCACGCTCCGAAGCTCTTATATCACCCACAGGAAGTCTCACACAACATCGGGCCCGACGGGGGTCAGGAGCGGCGGTTTGACGAGCGACATTTTCGACCTCACCAATATTTTGCTTTTAGCGGTTGCGGTTGCGATCTTTCTCAGGTTGCGGAGCGTGCTTGGCCGTAGGACCGGCGATGAAGAAACACGACTTGGGAATTACGCGCGCGATGCGGCTCCCGCACGGGACAATGTCGTTCCACTTCCAAGGGCTGAGCCAAGACCCGGCGTTACCCCGCAGGGCGGTCCCAGCGTAGACGAGCGGGTCGGCAATTTCCCCGAGGACAGCGCCGTGCGCGCACCTCTGCGCCAGATTGCCACATCCGATCCGTCTTTCGATACGGCGTCCTTCGTAAATGGCGCGAAGATCGCCTACGAGTCCATCATAACCGCTTATGCGAAGGGCGATCGCGAGACACTGCGCCATCTCCTTGCGCCGGAAGTTTTCGACAGCTTCAACGTGGTGATCAACGACCGCGAATCGCGCGGCGAGACGGTCGAATTCCACTTCGTGGGCATGTCGGCGAGCGAGATCGTGGAGGCCCATCTTTCCGGCCGCATCGCTCATATCAAGGTGCGTTTCGTGAGCGACCTCGTGACGGCAACGCGCGACAAGCACGGCGCTGTGGTCGACGGCGACGACAAGGCCGTGCGTCAGGTCACCGATATCTGGACCTTCTCGCGCGACGTGGGCTCGCCGAACCCGAACTGGCAGCTCGTCGCGACCGACGCGGCGTGACCGCCGATCCTCCCGAAGCCGCGCTCTGGCGGTGGCAGCATGGCGGTGCGTCATCTGCCGTGCTTTCGCTGGAGCAGCTGGACTTCGCGGAAATTCCCGGCTGGCGCGACGATAATCATGCGGATGCGCTGGCCTGCTATCTCCGTTCCGCTGCGCTCGCGCCGCATCTTCCGCGCCCTGCTGGTGATCCGGCGCGGTTCATCGCCGACCGAGAGGCGGCTCGCGTCTTCTTCGAGGCGCACTTCCTGCCCTGCCGCGTCAACGCCGACCACGGTCTTCTCACATCCTATTTCGAGCCCGTGCTTCGAGGCTCACGCAGGCGTTCCGCCGCTTTCCCCGTACCGGTTTACCGGCGCCCCGCCGATCTCGCGCTGCTCCCCCCTGAACACCCGCTCGCCACGCAGGGACTGAGTGCAGCGCGCGCCACGGTCGCAGGTTTCGAGCCGTATTTCACGCGCGGCGAAATCGAGGCGGAGGCGCTCGAAGATAGCGAGAGTGCGCTTCTCTATCTGGCGGACGCCGTCGATGCCTTCGTCATGCACGTGCAGGGCTCCGGCCTCGTCGAACTGGACGACGGAACGCGAGTGCGTCTGACCTTCGACGGCAAGAACGGCCATCCGTACACGTCCATTTCGAAATGGCTGATCGCACACGGCAAACTCACGGCGGCGGACGCCGATCTCCACGGCATGAAGGCCTGGCTTCGAGCGAAGCCGGGCCGCGAGGCTGTTCTTCACGAAAACCGCTCCTATATCTTTTTTCGAGAGCTGGGCGCATCCGCTGCCGCTCCGAGAGGGTCTTCGGGAGTGGACCTTTACCCCGGAAGGAGCCTTGCGGCCGATCCCGCGTTTCATCCTGCGGGAACGCTGCTATGGGTTTCGGCCCCGGACCTCATTTTTGAGGGAAAACGGTTCCAGCGGCTCACCGTCGCCCAGGATACCGGTTCAGCGATCAAAGGGCCACAGCGCGGCGACATCTTCGCGGGAACGGGCGACGCGGCGGGCGAAAGTGCTGGCGCGGCGCGCCATTCATGCGATTTTATCGTTCTTCAACCAAGGCGCTAGTTAGCGCGATCGATGTGGGAAAAGGGATGGAAGGCCGCCGAAAGAAGCGCCTCCTCTCGAAAGAGGAGATCGAGTTGTGGGCCCACGTGACCCGCAACGACGAGCCGCTTTCGCGTCCGAACCCGGACACTCTTGCATCGAGTGAAGCCCCCGAGGCAACTCCCCCGTTTGCTGGCGCCGCTGCCACGGCAAAGCCGCTCGACCCGGTGCCGGCGCGCCCCGAACCGGTCATGACCCGCGGGGGCACAACGCCCGCACCTCTCCGCCCATCACCGCCTCCGCACCAACCTTTCGATCACCGGATCGTGCGGAAGATCGCGCGCGGGCGCCGCGAAATCGACGCCAGGCTCGACCTTCACGGCCTGCGCCAGCACGACGCCTATGTCACTCTTCGTGCCTTCCTCGCCCGCTGCCAGCTGGAGGGCCACCGGCACGTGTTGATTATCACAGGCAAGGGGGGACGCACCGATTCCGACAGCCGGGATTTCTGGAACAGCGAGAAGCGCGGCGTCTTGCGAAGGCTCGTCCCGCACTGGCTGGCCGAGCCGGAATTTCGCGCCCACGTGATCAGTTTCACCGAATCGGCGCACCATCACGGCGGCAGCGGCGCACTCTATGTGACGATCCGCAGGCGCGGCAAACCGGGCTCCGTCTGAGCGGCCGCGTCGCCGTTACCGGCTCGCGATCTC
>NZ_JASGFR010000015.1:0-83431 GCF_047605405.1 Rhodomicrobium sp.
GAACGGGTGAACGGGTGAACGGGTAAGCATCGCGCGGGTCAACCGGGTGCCGCTATCCCGGTATTCCCTTCTCACCCGATACACTTTGCGAGCGCGCGCGCCCGGAAAAGTGTGCAGCGGTTTTCCGTCACGATGCGCGACACGACGACTAGATAGATAAATCAAAGCGGATACGCCCTGGAACTGCCGAACAGGTGCGCCGCGCCTCCCGCCACCGGACCGGGCGGGGAGATGCGGCAGCCCGCCCCGCGATAACGCTGTGCATGTTCATCCGGGCGGGAGCACGGCTCGATCGCGAGGACAACTCGCCGCCCCGCTCCCGGCTGTGCGCTGCATCGCTCCGAAGAGCCGCGCAATTCGCCCTCGGAAGACGCTGAACAGCGCCATGCCGCGCGTCTGATTGACGCAACGGCGCTCTCGGTCCCAAGCCTTCCAAAAGGATTTCGCCCCCCTGCGGGAGGAATCGAAGTGGAAAACGCCGTTCACCCCGATCACCGTTTTCCATCGAAATTGATGCTTGAGACATCAGCCTTAGGGGTTTAAATTCACAATCGTAGCCTTTGCGACCCGCAATCGCGAGGGTTTGCCTTCAGGATTTGGCGCGTTTTCGCCACGCGAAACAATTCGTTCGAAAGCGTCCTGAAAGCCTCGTGCGGCAAATCAAACGCGGTGCGGTTGTCGATCAGCTTCCCTGCGTCAAATCGAGTCCGATTTGACGGCGGGCCGATCCAGAGTTCGAGGGGGGAAGTTCGGTGCTTACCGGAGCCCAGTTGCGCGCTGCGCGCTCGCTTATCGGCATCGACCAGAAGACTTTGGCCGATCAGGCTGGCGTTTCCTTGCCGACCGTTCAGCGCATGGAAGCAAGTCCCGGCATCGTTCGCGGCGTGGTCGACAGCCTCACCAAGATCGTCGAAGCGCTGGATCGGGCGGGCGTGGAACTCATCGGCGAGGGAGCCGTATCGAGCGGCG
Organism: Rhodomicrobium sp.; assembly: GCF_047605405.1. NCBI lineage: Bacteria > Pseudomonadati > Pseudomonadota > Alphaproteobacteria > Hyphomicrobiales > Hyphomicrobiaceae > Rhodomicrobium > Rhodomicrobium sp. The sequence continues at coordinate 970 of NZ_JASGFR010000015.1, forward strand.
GCGGACGCGGCGTTCGCCTCAAGAAGCCGCCGGAGAGGGCCGAGGAATGATCGGCGCGGACTGGCAGCTTCAGGCGCTTTTTGCCGCGCTCGCGATCTATGCCGGAGCAGCGCTCATTGCGGTTTTCGTGCCCCGGCGCTGGCTCGGTTTCGTCTACGTGGCCTCCATGATCGCGGCTTCGCTCGCCGTTGTTGCCGATGTTTCCGCCTTCTTCAGTGAAGTCACGCTGAAGGAGCACTTGCCGGTCGGCCTTCCGGGTGTCGGCCTCCACATTCGCCTCGACAAGCTTTCTGCCTTCTTCGGCTTCGTCGTGAATGTCGGCGTGCTCATGGCAAGCCTCTACGGCACGGGCATCAAGCGCGACGACCTTTCAAAGCGCGTGGAGCCGCTCTATCCCGCGTTTTGCGCCGCGATGAACGCCGTGCTCCTCGCCGACGACGCGTTCGGTTTCCTTTTCTTCTGGGAACTGATGTCGCTCTCGTCGTGGGCGCTCGTCGTCTCGCGGCATGCCGACCCCGACAGCCGCAAGGCGGGCTACGTCTATCTCATCATGGCGGCGGGCGGAACGATGGCGCTGCTGTTTGCCTTTGGCGGCCTCGCCGGTGCGTCCGGCGGCTACGCGTTCGACACGATGCGCGCGAGCCATCTGACGCCGCTGGTCTCGGCGCTGGTCCTCGGCGCAGCGCTGTTCGGCGCCGGGTCGAAGGCGGGCATCATGCCGCTTCACGCTTGGCTGCCGCTCGCCCATCCCGCCGCGCCGAGCCACGTTTCCGCGCTCATGAGCGGCGTCATGACGAAGGTGGCGATTTATGCGGTCATCCGCGTGGTTTTCGACCTGCTCGGCGATCCGCAATGGTGGTGGTCGCTGCCGTTCATCCTGCTCGGCGCGGCTTCGGCTGTCGGCGCACTCCTTTATGCCGTGCAGGATCAGGATCTGAAGCGATTGCTCGCCTACTCCACCATCGAGAATGTCGGCATCATCTTTGCCGGCCTCGGGCTCGCCATCGCGTTCAAATCGTCGAATATCCCGCCGGCGGCGGGGATCGCGCTCGCCGCCGCGCTGATTCATGCGTTGAATCACTCCTGGTTCAAGTCGCTTCTGTTTCTCGGCGCGGGCGCGGTATTGCACGCAACCGGTACGAAGCAACTCGACAGGCTCGGCGGCCTCATCCATCGCATGCCGAAGACATCGGCCTTCTGGCTTATCGGCGCGCTGGCCATCTCAGCGCTACCTCCTCTCAACGGCTTCGTCTCCGAATGGCTGCTGTTTCAGGCTGTGCTGACCGGGCCAGTCTTCCCTGAACCTATCCTGCGTTTCCTGTCGCCCGTGCTCGGCGCGATGCTGGCGCTCGCGGCGGGCCTCGCGGCCGCCTGCTTCGTGCGCGCTTTTGGGACCGTGTTCCTTGGCCGCCCTCGCAGCCCCGAGGCGGCAAACGCGCATGAAGCACCGTTCACGCAGACGCTCGCCATCGGACTGCTTGCCCTTCTCTGCATTCTCGGCGGCCTCCTTGGCGGGTTGACGGCGTTCGCGCTGAACCCGCTGCTCGTCGAGTACGCCGGAGGCGCCGCCGCGATCAACACGCAGACCGGCCCCACGCCCTTCTCGCTCATCGCCTTCGATCAGGGCCGCGCGATCTACGACGCGCCCATGATCGCGCTTTTTGTCGCCGTGTCGTCGCTCACAACCATGGCCGCCGTGCACCTGTTCGCCACGCGCAAGACGCGGCGCTCGCCCGCATGGGACTGCGGCTTCCCCGATCCTTCGCCAGCGACACAATATACCGCGTCGAGCTACAGCCAGCCGCTGCGCCGTGTCTATGGCGGGGTCGTCTACAGCGCGACCGAGACCGTCGAGATGCCGCCGCCCGGGAGCTTGCGCGAAGGTCACTTCCGCATCCGCTTTGCGGACTATCTATGGCGCTTTCTTTACGCCATGCCCGCCAAGGCGCTCTGGGCGCTTTCGGAGCGTTTCGACCACATCCACTACCTGACGATCCGCCGCTATCTCGTGCTGATGTTCTCCACGCTGATCGTGCTGCTCGTCATAACCGCGACGTTCATGTGATGCCCGCAACCGTTCAATCCTTCGTCGCTCAGGGCGCGCAAATGTTCTTCGTGCTGGCCATCGCGCCTGCGGTGACGGGCATCACGCGGAAGGTGAAGGCGCGCCTGATGCGACGGCGCGGGCCTTCCATATTCCAGCCCTATCGCGACCTGCTGAAGCTCGTGCGCAAGGAGTCCGTACTTGCGCCGAACGCGACGTGGTTTTTCCGTTCCGCGCCTTACATGATCTTCGCGTTTACCTGGGTTGCGGCGGCGCTGGTGCCGACGCTCGCTTCGGGGCTGATGTTCAACTGGGCCGCCGACGTCGTCGCCCTCGTCGCGCTGATCGGAGCGGCCCGCGCGCTGCTCGCGCTCGCCGCGATGGACGCAGGGACAGCCTTCGGCGGCATCGGCTCGTCGCGCGAAATGATGATCGCCTCGCTGGCAGAGCCCGCATCGCTTCTCGTCGCGCTCACCATCGCATTCGCGGCGGGCACCACGCGGCTGCCCGAAGTGGCGCAGTTTCTCATCTCGCAGCCGATCGAAATCCGCGTCTCCTTCGCGCTGGCCTTCGTCGCGCTCGTCATCGTGGCGATGGCGGAAAATGCCCGCATCCCGGTCGACAACCCCGCCACCCATCTCGAACTCACCATGGTGCACGAGGCGATGGTGCTCGAATATTCGGGACGCCACCTCGCCATGATCGAGGCCGCCGGACACCTGAAACTCACGCTCTACATTTCGCTCATCATCTGCCTGTTCCTGCCTTTCGGCATGGCGCCGTTCGACGGAAGCGCCGCTGCATGGGCCATCGGCATCGGCACCTATCTCGCCAAGCTCGTCCTGGCGGCCGTCGCGCTCGGCGTGTGGGAAGTCAGCATCGCGAAGATGCGCGTCTTCCGCATGAGCGAGTTCCTCGGCGGCGCATTCATCTTCGCCTTCCTCGCAATCCTGCTCGAATTCCTGTCCCGGGAGGTGCAGCGGTGACCAACGCCTATGACATCGCACACTTCCTTGCGGGCATGATGCTCGTCTGCAGCTTCACGCTCCTTTATCAGGATCGTATTCTTGCGGTGCTGAACACGTTTGCGGTGCAAGCGATCATGCTGTCGCTCGCCGTCGCCTGGCAGGGCTATGTCCGCAACGCGCCGGATCTGTTCATCACGGCGGCCATGGCTTTCGGCCTCAAGGGCATCATCATCCCCGTCGCGCTCAACCGCATGGTCGAGAAACTCGGCATCAAGCGTGACGTCGATCAGGTGGTCAATGTCGGCGTCGCCATGTTCCTCGGTCTCGGGCTGACGAGCCTCGCGCTCCTGCTCGTGCTGAAGGTCACGCCGGGCGCCGCGTCTTTCACGCGCGAAGGGCTGGCGCTGGCGCTCGCGATCATCCTGCTCGGCTTCCTCCAGATGATCCTGCGCCGCAATGCCGTGACGCAGATCGTCGGCTTCATGTCGATCGAGAACGGCCTCATCCTCGCGGCGACCGGCGCGCGCGGCATGCCGCTCGTGGTCGAGGTGAGCGTCGCGTTCTCCGTGCTCATCGCGCTGTTCGTCTTCGCGGTGTTCCTGTTCCGCATCCGCGAGCGCTTCGACAGCGTCGACGTGGAAAGCCTCGACAAGGTGAGAGCGGCGAGGGCGCATCGATGAACGAGGCCGTTTATGCCGTCGTTGGCATACCGTTCCTGTCCGCAATCCTGCTCGCGCTGAGCCCGAGCTATCGGCTGACCGCGCTCGGCAACGTGCTCGCATCGGGCCTCACCTTCGCGGCGGGGCTTTCCTTCCTCGCGCTGCCGCCCGTCACCGAGACCTATGTGATCCTCGACGACCTCAACAAGTTCTTCATCATCCTGAACACGCTCGTCGGCTTCACCACGTCGCTCTTCAGCCGCAGCTACATCCGTCACGAGATCGAAACCGGCCACCTCACGCCGCTGTTCGTGCGCTTCTACCATGCGATGTTTCAGGGAATGATGGGCGCGATGAACCTCGCGCTGCTCGCCAACAACATCGGCCTGATGTGGGTGGGCCTCGAATTCGCGACGCTCATGACCGTCATCATGGTGGGCATCTACCGCACGCCCGCAGCGCTCGAAGCCGCGTGGAAATACTTCATCCTCGGCATCGTCGGCATTTCGCTGGCCTTCTTCGGTACGATCCTCGTCTATCTCGCGGGACAGGGCGTTCTCGGCGAAGGCGAGGCGGCGATGACGTGGAGCGAGCTTCTCAAGATCGCGCCGCAACTCGACGCGCCGCTGCTCAACATCGCGTTCATCTTTCTGCTCGTCGGCTATGGCACGAAGGTCGGCCTCGCGCCGCTGCATGCGTGGCTGCCCGACGCCCACGCCGAAGGACCGACACCGATTTCAGCCGTGCTGTCGGGCCTGCTCCTCAACGTCGCGCTGTTCGCGCTGCTCCGCTTCAAGATGCTGATCGCGGCGAACCCGCACGCGCTCGAACCGGGGCCGATCCTCATCACCATGGGCCTCGTGTCGCTGATCTTCGCGGCGTTCATGCTCTACCAGCGGCAGGACATCAAACGGCTGTTCGCCTATTCCTCCATCGAGCACATGGGCCTCATCACCTTCGCCTTCGGCCTCGGCGGCCCGCTCTTGAACTTCGCGGCGCTGTTGCACATGGTGATGCACAGCCTCACGAAATCGGCGATCTTCTTCGCGGTCGGCCATGTCACGCAGGCGAAAGGCACGCAGGAGCTTTCCGCCATACGCGGGCTGTCGGTTTCGAACCCGGTGCTCTCGGTCGCGCTCGCGGCGGGGGTGATCGCAATTTCCGGGCTGCCGCCGTTCGGGGCGTTCATGAGCGAATTCCTGATTCTCACCTCCACCTTCGCGCGCGAGCCGTTGCTCGCCCTTGCGGTGGCATTCGGCCTGCTTGTCGCGCTGGGCGCGCTGCTCATGCGTCTTCAGGACATTCTCTTCGGCGAACCGACCACCCCCAATCATCCCGTCAGCGCGGCATCGGCGCCGATCTTCGTCCATCTGTCGCTGATCCTGATCGCGGGGCTGTTTCTGCCCCCCGCCGTCGTCGTCTGGTTCAAGCGCGCTGCGGAGACGCTCGGATGATCGCCCTGAACGAGAGAGGTGCCGATACGGAGCCGGTTGCGCTCGCCGACGCGATCCGCGCCGCGCTGCAGGTTCGCGCCGATGGTTTCGCACGCATCGAAGCAGACACGGCGCTTTGGATCGGCCTTGCCAGAGGCTGTGCCGCCGGCTGGCACGATCTCGGCGCGCTGTGGATCGACGATCACCACGTCCGCATGGCGCTTTGGGATGCCAGGGAGAACTGCCGCGCCATCGTCTCGCTCACGCTCAAGGCGGGCGCTTACCCGTCCGTCGGCCTCCATCATGCGCCAGCGCTGCGCCTCGAACGCGCGATGCGCGACCTCTACGGCGCGATACCGGAGGGCATTCCCGACGAGCGCCGCTGGCTCGATCACGGCGTCTGGCCGGGGCGGGAGCATGAGCCGGGCTATCATTTCCTCTTGGTCGATGGCAACGGCCTGCATCAGATCCCCGTCGGCCCGGTGCATGCGGGGATCATCGAGCCGGGGCATTTCCGCTTCACCGCCAACGGGGAGACGGTCGCGCGCCTCGAAGCGCGGCTCGGCTATGTGCACAAGGGCGTCGAAGCGCTGGCGCAAGGCGCGCCGGTCGAAAAGGCCGCGAGACTTGCCGCGCGCATGTCGGGCGACAGCACCGTCGCCTACAGCTTCGCGTTTTCGCGCGCGGTCGAGGCCGCGCTCGGCTGGGACGTGCCGCCGCGCGGACAAATCCTGCGCGGCGTGATGGCCGAACTCGAACGGCTCTCGCACCATGTCGGCGATGTCGGCGGCATCTGCAACGACGCAGCCGTCGCGGCGCTCCTCGCCCGCTGTTCGCTCATCCGCGAAGACATCCTGCGCTCACAGGATGCGCTTTTCGGCCATCGCCTGATGATGGACGCCGTCGTGCCGGGCGGCGTCGTCCGCGACATCGATGCGAGCGGCGCGGCGGCGATCCTCGCGCTGCTGGAGCGCATCGAGACGGGCTTCCATCGCGTGATCCGCGCCTACGACCAGTCGCCATCGCTGCAAAACCGCACGCACGGCACCGGCATCGTGGAGCCCGATTTCATCCGCCAGTTCGCGGCGGGCGGCTTCGTCGGCCGGGCCGGTGGACGCGCCTTCGACGCGCGCAGGGCCTTCCCCTATTCGCCTTACGATCTCGTCGCCTTCAAGGTGCCGACGCGCGAGGAAAGCGACGTGGACGCGCGCATCTGGATTCGCATCGAGGAAATCGCCGAAAGCGCCGCCATCATCCGCCAGTTACTGGGCCGCCTCGAAGACGGCCCGATCCGCGCTGCTCCTCCGCCTTTTCAGCCGGGCTCGGGCGCAGCGCTGGTGGAAGCCTTCCGCGGCGACCTGTTCGTTGCCGTGCGCATCGAGGACGAAGGCCGCATCGCACACATGCATGCGCGCGATGCCTCCTGGTTCCAGTGGCCGCTGCTCGAAACCGCGATCAAGGGCAACATCGTCGCCGACTTCCCGTTGTGCAACAAGTCGTTCAACTGCTCCTATTCGGGCGTGGATCTGTAAGGACACACCGATGCACATTCTCCTTCTCGATGCGCTCCTGAAAGGCCCAGCCACGGAACGCGCGCCCTCCGCGGATGAAGCGGCGGTGGCCGATCTCGCCCGCGCACTCGGGACCCGCGCCCGCGCGCGCCTTGGCCGGTCGCTCGCCATTCGCGAGGTCGACGCGGGCTCATGCAACGCCTGCGAACTCGAAATCCACGCGCTCGGCAACCCGGTCTACGATGTCGAGCGCTTCGGCCTCAAGTTCGTCGCATCGCCTCGCCACGCCGATGTATTGCTCGTGACCGGCGCCGTCTCCTGGAACATGCGCGAGGGGCTGGAACGCACCTATGCGGCGACGCCCGATCCGAAATGGGTCGTCGCGGCGGGTGATTGCGCGGCGGGCTGCGGTGTGTACTCCGAAAGTCATGCCTGCGCGGGTGCCGTGGCGAAAATCGTTCCCGTCGATCTTGCGATACCGGGTTGCCCGCCGACGCCAACCGACCTTCTGAAGGGGCTGCTGGCGCTCGTGGAAGGCGCGACGCGTTCCCCGCGATGACGGACACGATCACCATCGACACGCGCGGCCTTTCCTGCCCGTTGCCGGTTCTGCTCGCGAAGAAACACCTGCGCGCCATAGCAGGCGGCACGCTCGTGCACATCCTCGCAACCGATCCGCTCGCGCCGGAAGACTTCCGAGACTTCTGCCGCGTCTCCGGCTGCGTGTGGATCGGGTCGCGCGAAGCGGAAGACGGCGCGCTCGAAATCACGATCCGGCAGGCAAAAGGCTGACCTTACTTCCCGTCCGCCGGATCGCCGAAAACGGCGGCAAGCCGCGCCTCAAGGTCCGCTTTCGCCGCCGCAAGCCGCGCCTCGTCGACGGAGCGCAGCACAAGCGTCGTGCCGTAGCGCCCCTCGTCCATGAAGGGATAGCTGCCCATCGGCACATCCGGGAAGGTGCGCTGGCACGCTTCAAGCGGGGCCGCGACCGCGCCTTCGGGCCGGTCCACGCGCACCGAGACGGACAACATCTTCGCGCCCGTGCGAAGTCTCGGCGTTACCGCCTTCAGCATCGCCTGCATGATCGAGGGCACGCCCGCCATGACGATCACATTGCCGATCATGAAGCCGGGCGCCTTGGACACGGAGTTTTCGATCAGGTCCGCTCCAACGGGAATGCGCGCCATGCGCAGCCTGGCGGGCGTCATCTCGCCCTCGGGGATACGTTCGAGCAGCAGCGCGCGGGCGCGCTCATCGATGGGAAGCGCAACGCCGAAAGCCTTCGCAATGGCGTCGGCCGTGATGTCGTCATGCGTCGGGCCGATGCCGCCGGTGGTGAACACGTAGTCGTAAGCCGCGCGCAGCGCATCGACGGCTGCGATGATCGCGGGTTCTTCATCGGCCACGACCCGCACTTCCTTCAGCCGGATGCCGTTTTCGGTGCAGTGGTCGGCGATGGTGCCGATATTCTTGTCCTTGGTCCGCCCCGACAGGATCTCGTCGCCGATGACGAGCAGCGCGGCGGTGACTTCGGAAGCGGATACTGACGCGCCGGTCATGGGAGCCTCTTTGCAAGCGGTTTCGCGGAAACTAACAGGAAAGCGTGCCTCTCGCCATGGCGACACGCCCTGCAACGCGCCGCGCGACCGCGCAACGATCATGATCCGGCCATCAGATGTTGTGGGTTGGCCCGGCACCTGCCATATTGCGGGTTGAACATCTGGAGCGCTGCCCCCGGCTTGCCGGTGGACGGGTCCGGCGCAAGGATATCGACTGACCCATCGAGCGCGAGGGCGCGCGGGATCTTGGCATGAACGGATCGGATTACGGCGCGCCGGTGAGGCTCGCACAGGACAGCAAGATCAGGCTTTACGGGCCGGAAGCTTTTGAAGCCATGCGCAAGGCGGGGCAGCTTTGCGCGGTTGCGCTCGACCAGATCGCGGACCTTGTGAAACCCGGCGTCACAACGGAGTCCATCGACCAGTTCGTGTTCAACTTTGCGATGGACCACGGCGCCGTTCCCGCCACCCTCAACTATCGCGGCTATACGAAATCCACCTGCACCTCCCTTAATCATGTGGTTTGCCACGGGATTCCCGGCCCGCGCGTTCTCATCGAAGGCGACATCCTCAACGTCGACGTGACGCTGATCCTCGACGGGTGGCACGGCGACTCGAGCCGCATGTACACGGTCGGCAAGGTGCCGCGGAAGGCCGAGCGCCTGATCGAGGTGACGCACGAAGCCATGATGCGCGGCATTGCGGTCATCAAGCCGGGCGCACATGTCGGCGACATCGGCCACGCGATCCAGGTCTTCGCGGAAGCGGAGCGTTGCAGCGTGGTGCGCGACTTCTGCGGCCACGGCGTTGGCCGCGTCTTCCACGACAAGCCGAACATCCTCCATTACGGTGTGCCGGGCGAAGGCGTGATGCTTGAGGAAGGCATGATCTTCACGGTCGAGCCGATGATCAATCTCGGCAAGCCGCATGTGAAGATGCTGTCGGACGGATGGACGGCGGTCACGCGCGACCGCTCGCTGTCCGCGCAGTTCGAGCACACGGTTAGCGTGACGGCGACGGGCGTCGAGGTCTTTACCTACAGCCCCAAGGGCTATCATCAGCCGCCCTACCCCGTCGCGCAATGAGATGAAGGGAGCGCGGGCGCGCTCCCTTGCCTCGGCTACTTGTCGAGCAGATCGAGCAGCGCGGCGCTGCCGTAGCGTTCTCCCGACACCGCCCCGCGCGGAGCGGCCTCGTCGATCGCCGCAAGGTCTTCGGCGGTCAGGGCAAGCTGTGCCGCTTCGACGTTCTCTTCGAGATATCTGCGCCGCTTGGTTCCCGGGATCGGCACGATGTCCGGCCCTTGCGCCAGCAACCACGCGAGCGCAACCTGCCCCGCCGTCGCGCCCTTGGCCTTCGCGATTGCCTTCACCGCATCGACGATCCTGATATTGCGGTCGAAATTCTCGCCTTCAAAGCGCGGCTGCGTGCGACGGAAATCGCCCTCGGGATATTCCTCCGCCCGCTTGGCCGTGCCCGTGAGGAAGCCCCTGCCAAGCGGGCTATACGGTACGAAGCCGATGCCAAGCTCCCGGCAGGTCTGCAACACCTCGTCCTCGACGCCTCGCTCCCAAAGCGAATATTCGCTTTGCAGCGCCGAAACCGGAAACTCCCTGTGCGCGCGGCGCAGCGTTGCGGGCGACGCTTCCGACAGGCCGATATAGCGCACCTTGCCCGCGCGGACGAGATCGCCCATCGCCCCCACCGTCTCTTCGATCGGGACGTTCACGTCGACGCGGTGCTGGTAATAGAGGTCGATGTGGTCGACGCCGAGACGCTTCAGCGACTCGTCGCAGACCTTCTTCGCATGCTCCGGGCGGCCGTTGGCCTTGAATTCGCGGGCGCCGTCCTTGATCACGAAGCCGAACTTCGTTGCAATGATCGCCTCGTCGCGTCGGTCTTTCAGCGCGCGCCCCACCAGCACTTCGTTCGTGAAAGGCCCATACATTTCAGCCGTGTCGAACAGCGTGATGCCGAGGTCGAGCGCGCGGTGAAGAACCGCGATGCTTTCGGCTTCGTCAGCCGCACCATAGGCGTAGCTCATGCCCATGCAGCCGAGGCCAAGGGCGGACACTTCGAGCCCTTGCGTTCCGAGTTTGCGCTTTTCCATGAAAGGCTCCTTTCTTTATTGCCTCGACGCCATCCTAACCATGCTGCATAATGTTACTAGGCCACAGTTTATACTGGTATTGGCGCTAACAGGATGACGGATTGCCATGTCGCTCGCTCACGCAGGATATGACCGCCGCCCGCTCGGCGAGTTTCTTCAATCGCGGCGCGCACGGCTGGACCCGTCAGACTGCGGTTTTCCGGCGGGCCGCCGCCGCACGCCCGGCCTGCGCCGTGAGGAGGTCGCGCAACTCGCGGGTGTCAGCGTGACATGGTACACGTGGCTCGAACAGGGCCGCGAAATTCAGGTCTCGACGCAAACCCTTGAAGGCATCGCGCGGGCGCTGCGGCTCGACCGTGCCGAGCGCGAGCACCTGTTTCTTCTGGCGCAAGGGCGCCCGCCAGCAATGGCCGAATGGCGGCCTCGCGAGGTCACGGCAGCGCTCCAGCGCATGCTCGACGGGCTCGCCTATTCGCCTGCCTATATCCGAACGAAGCGCTGGGACATCGTCGGCTGGAACCGCGCCGTTGCGCTGACCTTTGCCGATTACGGCGCGATGGCGCCGCATGAGCGGAACTCGATCCGTCTCGTCTTCACGCACCCCGCGTGGCGGACGCTGATGGTCGACTGGGAGGCGGACGCCAGGAAGGCGCTCGCCATCTTCCGCGCCGATTTCGCGCGCGCGGGCAACGATCCGCGTTTTCTGGAACTCGTGGACGAACTCGACCGCCTCAGCCCCGAGTTTCACCAGTGGTGGCCGCGCCACGACGTGCGCAATCACGGCGAGGGCGTGAAGGCCGTGCGCCATCCGAAGGTCGGCCTGATGTCGCTCGAATACACGGCCTTCATCGTGGAGAGCGACCCGGACCTGCGCATGGTGGTTTACACGCCCGCGCCAGGTTCGGACACGGCGGACAAGATCGCGCGGCTGGTCGACGGCGACTGACCCCGCCGATCATTGGCTCTGTCCGGCGTCCAGCGCCGCCACAATCCGTCCAAGCTCGCGAAAATCCGCCTTGCGTGGAGACGATGTCCGCCAGGCGAGGCCGATGGTCCGATGCGGGACCGGCGGCGCAAAGCGCATCAGCCGCACGCCGGGCCGCGCTTCGACGGCAAGGCTCATGCGCGGCAGGAGCGTCACGCCGAAGCCGCCCGCCACCATCTGCACCAGCGTCGAAAGGCTCGTCGTGCCCATCGTGTCGAGCTTGCCCGCGCGGTTCAGAGAGCACACGCTCAGCGCCTGATCGCGCAGGCAATGGCCTTCTTCGAGAAGCAGAATGCGTTCATTGACGAACATGTCCGGCGAGGCAAGCGCCCCCTCGGGCACCACGCGGCTTTCCGGCACGGCGAACACGAACTCGTCCTCGAACAGCGGGAGGGTTTCGATGTCGGGGAGATCGACGGGAAGCGCCAGCAGCACCGTGTCGAGCCGTCCGCCCGCGAGGTCGGCGAGGAGGTGTCCCGTCTGGCTTTCGCGCAGTTCGACGTCGAGATCGGGATAATCCTCGCGAAGCACGGGCAGCAGACGCGGAAGCATATACGGGGCCACGGTAGGAATGACGCCGATCCGAAGCGCGTGGGACAACGGCGCGTCACCTTGTTGCGCGGATGCCTCAAGATCGCGAACGGCGGCCAGGATCGACGCCACGCGGTGCGCGGCTTCCTCGCCCTCGCGGGTGAGCTTCGCGCCTGTACGCGTGCGTTCGATCAGAGCCGTCCCGAGTTCGCGCTCAAGCTCTTGTATCTGCATGGAAAGCGCGGGCTGCGTTACGGCACAGGCTTCCGCCGCGCGGCCGAAATGCAGCGAGCGGGCGAGCGCATCGAAATAACGAAGCTGTTTCAGCGAGATATTTGCCATTAGATAAGCTTATCGCAACTTCAGATAATGCGAATAGCCCTGATTGAGCTATCTGGTTAAGTTCGAGCAATTCTAAACAGGGAGCAAGCAAACAAATGGCCGACAAACCCATTTTGACGACGACGGCGGGCGCTCCGGTTCCCGACAACCAGAATTCTCTGACCGCGGGCGAGCGCGGCCCGGTGCTTCTGCAAGACGTCCACCTGCTCGAAAAGCTCGCGCATCAAAATCGCGAACGCATCCCCGAACGCGTGGTGCATGCGAAGGGCTGGGGCGCGCATGGTACGTTCACCGTGACGAACGACATCACGAAATACAGCCGTGCAAAGCTGTTCTCCGATGTCGGCAAGAAGACCGATGTCATCGCGCGCTTCTCGACGGTGGCGGGCGAACTCGGCGCCGCCGATGCCGAACGCGACGTGCGCGGCTTCTCGGTGAAATTCTACACCGAGGAAGGCAACTGGGATCTCGCCGGCAACAACACGCCCGTCTTCTTCGTCCGCGATCCGCTGAAATTTCCCGACTTCATTCACACGCAGAAGCGCCACCCGAAGACGAACCTGCGCTCGCCGACGGCGATGTGGGATTTCTGGTCGCTGTCGCCCGAAAGCCTGCATCAGGTGACGATCCTGTTCTCGGATCGCGGCATCCCGGTCGCGCCGCAGTTCATGAACGGCTACGGCTCGCACACTTACTCCTTCATCAACGCACAGAATGAACGCTTCTGGGTGAAGTTCCATTTCAAGACGCTGCAAGGGCACCGCCATTACACCAATCGCGAGGCGGAAGACGTGGTCGGCAAGGATCGCGAAAGCTATCAGCGCGAACTGTTCGGCACCATCGACCGTGGCGACTTCCCGAAATGGCGCCTTTTCGTGCAGATCATGCCGGAGACCGACGCCGACAAGACGCCGTATAATCCCTTCGACCTCACGAAAGTCTGGCCGCATGGCGACTTTCCGCTGATCGAGGTCGGCATCCTCGAACTGAACCGCAACGCCGACAATTACTTCGCGGAGATCGAGCAACTCGCCTTCTCGCCGTCGAATGTGGTGCCCGGCATCGGCCACAGCCCCGACAAGATGCTGCAGGCGCGCGTGTTTTCCTATGCGGATGCGCACCGCTATCGCCTCGGCACCCATTACGAGGCGCTGCCGGTGAACGCGCCGAAGTCAGGCGTGCATCACTATCACAAGGATGGCGCGATGCGCTTCTTCGGTGGCCAGACCGGCAATGTCGACGCCTTTTACGAGCCGAATTCGTTCGGTGGCGCGGCGGAAGCACCGCAATATCGCGAACCGCCGCTCAGGATATCGGGCGACGCGGACCGCTACAATCACCGCATCGGCAATGACGATTACAGCCAGCCGCGCGCGCTGTTCCGGCTGTTCGACGCGGAGCAGAAGGAACGGCTGTTCAGTAACATCGCCGAAGCCCTGCAAGGCGTGCCGGTAGAAATCGTGAAGCGGCAGGTCGTGCACTTTTACAGGGTCGATCCGGAGTACGGGCTGGGCGTTGCGGCCAAGGTCGGCCTCGCCCCGGAGGACGTGCAACTCAAGGCGGCGGAGTAGCCACGGGGAGGCTGGGCCACGACTTTTGGCCCGGCCTCAAAATTTTATGCGAATGACACTTATCAAACGCTCGATAAGGGTCTATGTTGTTGTTACACATGGTCTTACACGGATGGCGCCGTCTTTCAGCCATTAGCCGGTGACGTCCAGCAGATCACGTGTCCGTGGTTGCGGTTTTTCTCAAGAAATGCCCCGGAGGCTCAGGCTTTCCGGGGCCTTTTATTGTGGAGCACCGGCCTTGCCCATCGGCGGGGCTTCAAAGCAGAATGGCCATGATCCCCTGAAACGACAGGACCGCGCTGACCGCGCCGACGCCGACCGAGATGAAAAATTCCACCCGCGTCGGGCTGAACCACGCTCGCCGCATCACGTTTACCGGTCCGAGCGGCAGAAGCGGACATACGCGCGCCTGATCCTGCGGTTGACGCGTCTTCAGAAAGGCGATCAGTTCATCCGGTCGGTATCCTGACGCTTCGGGATAGGCGCATTTCCGCTCCATCGGGAAGCGCGGATCGTATCGCCAGATCAGAAGATCGCGGGCGCTCGCGTTCAGGAGAAAATCGAGATCGTCGCGCGGAATGACTGGAACGCCGTCGCGGTCCGGCACGAGCCTCAGCGCCGCCGGCGTATTTTGCACGGTCCAGCGATGCGGCTTGAAAGGTCGAAAGTTTTGCCCCGTGGCAGCGAGCGTCGCCGAGGCGTCCAGCGTAGCGGCAATGTCGGTCATGTGGCCCTCCCGTGGTCTTGGGCCTTCAAGATCGGAAAAGATGCTTGCGTGTGGCTCGCCCCAGGCTGGTTATCCCCAAAAGGACAATCATAGGTTGCTGCCCGACACTCATGGTGCGGCGCTAAATCGGAAACGCCGCCGCTTTCAAATCCGCCGCTCTAATGGAACCTGCCGCGCGCGCCGGTGCCGCGCCCGCGCTCGGCGAACAGTTCGGCGAGTTTCTCCGTCATCGCGCCCGCGAGTTCTTCGGCGTCCGAGATCGTCACCGCGCGGCGATAATAGCGCGTCACGTCGTGGCCGATGCCGATGGCGATGAGTTCCACAGGCGAGCGCGTCTCGATTTCATGGATCACCTGCCGGAGATGCTTCTCCAGATAAGTGCCGGAGTTCACCGACAACGTCGAATCGTCCACCGGCGCCCCGTCCGAAATCATCATCAGGATGCGCCGCTGCTCGGGGCGCGCCAGCATGCGCGAATGCGCCCAGGTCAACGCCTCGCCATCGATGTTTTCCTTCAGAAGCCCCTCGCGCATCATCAGGCCGAGATTGCGCCGCGCGCGCCGCCACGGCATGTCCGCGGCCTTGTAGATGATGTGGCGCAGGTCGTTGAGGCGGCCGGGCTGCGACGGCTTTCCGGCGGCGAGCCATTGTTCGCGGGCCTGTCCGCCCTTCCACTGCCGCGTCGTGAAGCCGAGGATCTCCACCTTCACGCCGCAACGCTCCAGCGTGCGCGCGAGGATGTCGGCGCAGCACGCCGCGACCATGATCGGCCTCCCGCGCATCGAGCCGGAATTGTCGATGAGGAGCGTGACCACCGTGTCGCGAAATTCGGTGTCGCGCTCGCGCTTGAAGGACAGCGGCTGAAATCGGTCGGTGACGACACGCGACAGCTTCGCGGTGTCGAGGAGGCCTTCTTCGAGGTCGAAGTCCCACGAGCGGTTCTGCTGCGCAAGAAGACGGCGCTGAAGGCGGTTCGCAAGACGGCTGACGGCCACCTGAATCACGGCGAGTTGCTTGTCGAGGAAGGCGCGCAGGCGTTCGAGTTCGTCAGCGTCGCAAAGCGATTCCGCGGGCACGAACTCATCGAAACCGCGCGTGTAGACCTTGTAGCCGAAATCGCCCGGCGCATCGAGAACCGACATATTGGGCCGCCGCGAGGAATGCGGCTGTTCCTTGCCTTCTGTTTCGGACGGCTTGTAATCCTTCTCGGTGATGTCGGCGGCGTCGGCTTCATCGTCCGCCTCCGAACCTTCAGCGTCGTCCGCCTGCGCTTCGGAAGCCTGCGAGCTTTGATCGCTTTCCTCTTGCGTGCTCTCGCCGGGATTGTCCTCGTTCTTCTGCTCGTCCGCGTCGGCCTTCTGCTCCGTCTCCGGGTCTTCGACGGGTGCTTCCATCAATTGCAGCGCGACGAGCACATCACGCGTGAGCTTGGCGAACGCAGCCTGATCGGCGACGGTGGTATCGGCGCGGTCGAGGATATTGCCCGCGCGCTCATTCACCCAGTCGCGCCACACATTGACGATGCCGTTCGCGCCGCGCGGCGGCTTCTGCCCCGTGAGCCGTTCGCGCACCATGAGCGAAAGAGCGTCGGCGAGCGGCGCGTCCTGCCGGTCGATGTCGCGATCGGGGAAACGCTCGTAGATCGCGGCGAGCTTGGCATCGAGATTCTTCGCCACGCCCTTCATGCGGAGCGACCCGAGCGCCTCCACGCGCGCGCGCTCCATCGCGTTGTAAACCAGGCGGGCGTCGCCGGAGGGCGGCGCATAGGCGTTGTGCAGTTTCTCGTCGTGCGCCGAGATCATGAGCGCGAGCGAATCCGAATAGCCGCGTATGATCGCGATTTCCTTTTTCGTGATCGCGCGGCTCGGCAGCGGCAGACGCACCGTCTTGCCGTCGAAGCCGGGCGTCTCGGGGCCGAACGTGACGTTCACGGACTTGTTCTCCGCCAGCGACCGCGTCGCGAGCGAAACCGCCCGCTTGAACGGCTGGATCGGATCGGCCTTCCTCTTCGGAGTGTTCGGCATGGGCGTAGCCTTCAAGGCGCTTTATCGGTCTTGCCGGAAAGCGGCGTGCCGCTCCCGGATCTTGTTTGCGCGGCCCGGATGCCGCTGCCGCGCCCGCGGCGCTCAGGCGAGCGCGATATTGGCGGTCGACGCGGGCAGTTCCTCGCCGAAGCAGCGCTGATAGAACTCGGCCACGAGACCGCGCTCCAACTCGTCGCATTTGTTGAGGAAGCTCAGCGTGAACGCGAAGCCCACATCGCCGAAGATCGTCGCGTTTTCGGCCCAGGTGATGACCGTGCGCGGGCTCATGACGGTGGAGAGATCGCCGTTCACGAAAGCCGTGCGTGTCAGTTCAGCCACGCGCACCATATTGCCGACGGTGCGGCGGCCGACGTCGCTCTCGTAGCCCTTCGCCTTGGCGACCACGATATTCACCTCGTCCTCGTAAGGCAGATAATTGAGCGTGACGACGATCGACCAGCGGTCCATCTGGCCCTGATTGATCTGCTGCGTACCGTGGTAGAGGCCCGACGTGTCGCCAAGCCCGATGGTGTTCGTGGTGGCGAAAAGGCGGAAGGCGGGATGCGGACGGATCACGCGGCTCTGGTCGAGCAGCGTCAGCTTGCCCGACACTTCGAGCACGCGCTGGATGACGAACATCACGTCGGGGCGTCCCGCGTCGTATTCGTCGAACACGAGCGCGGTGTTCGACTGCAACGCCCACGGCAGGATGCCTTCGCGGAATTCCGTGATCTGCTGGCCGTCGCGCACCACGATGGCGTCCTTGCCGACGAGATCGATCCGGCTCACGTGGCTGTCGAGATTGATGCGGACGCACGGCCAGTTGAGCCGCGCCGCGATCTGCTCGATATGTGTCGACTTGCCGGTGCCGTGATAGCCCTGGATCATCACGCGGCGATTGTAGGCAAAGCCCGCGAGGATCGCGAGGGTCGTCTCGCGGTTGAAAAGATAGTCGGTATCGAGATCGGGCACATATTCGGAGGCTTGCGAATACGCCGGAACCTCCATGTCGCTGTCGATGCCGAACACCTGACGGACAGAAACTTTCATGTCGGGCAGGCCCGCCAGGCCTGCTTCACCGTTGGTCATGGCTTCCCCTCGGGATTGTTTTCGTGCCAGCGCTTCCCCGGCTTGCCATCCGGTCGGGCCGCCCGCCAGAGATCGGCACTAGCGAACGAGACCGGACTGCTTCAGATAATTATAGGCTGCGAGCACTTCGCGGAAGCGATCCTCGGAACTGCGATCCCCGCCGTTGTGATCGGGATGGTGAAGTTTTACAAGGGCCTTGAACTGAATCTTGATGTCGTCGGGTGAGGCGGTCTCGTCAAGGTTAAGCGCCTGAAGATGTTTCAGCGCGCCCTTCGACACTGCGCGACGTTGTTTGAGCGCTTCGGCGGATCGCGCCTGCTCGCGCCCGCGCACCCGTTTCAGGAGTTCGAACGGATCGCTGGCTGCCGCTGCGGCGGCCGCATCGCGCGCGGCGTGAAGCTCCGGCGCATCGTGACCGTGCACGCCCATCGACCAGGTGGGACGATGACCGGTGGCCGCAGACTTCTGGAAGTCCGCGACATCTTCGTCTTTCATGCCCGCGAAATAGTCGTAGGTCTTGTTGTACTCGACGACATGGTCGCGGCAGAAATAGTAATATTCTCCTTCGGCGTCCCGGCCCTTGGGAGCCTTGTGCGGTCCAGGTTTCGTGCACCCGCGCCACTGGCACGTGCGCGGAGCCGCGGCGGCGGGCTTGTCGGCACGCCCGCGACCGCGCCCCTTGGTCACGCGGATGCTGTCGAAATATTTCGAGTCGAGCTTCATGCGGAAACGAGTGTCGCCTGCCGGAACCAGGTTCTGTGCGGATGCTTCCGGCTTCACATCCACACTCAACCGCAGTATGCGGCCAGCTGCAACTCCTTACAAGGTCTTGACAGAACGCCAAATCGTACCTCGTAAATTGTAGCAAGAATTGCGCCTGTGTATTCGAGGCTGGAGGTTCGATGTCCGTCGAAAAGTCTATCCGAGAGAAACTGGAAAATGCGTTTCTTCCGACGGCTCTCGCCATTGAAAATGAATCCGGCAAGCACGCTCATCATGTCGAGCAGCAAGGGCGCGCCGGTCCGTCCGGCGAAACGCATTTTCGCGTGCGCATCGTGTCGGCAGCCTTCGAGGGAAAAAGCTCGGTCGAGCGCCATCGCGCGGTGAACGCGGCCCTTGCCGAAGAACTTGCCGGCCCGGTCCACGCTCTCGCCATCAAGGCGCTGACGCCCGCCGAAACCGCGTAATCGATCAAGCTCCCGGAGACGACATGTCAGCGACCGTATCGCAAGCCGTTCTCGACGGCCCTCGCCTTGCCCCTGCCTCGGGCGGAGCGGCGCGGCAACTCGTGATCTTCCTGCACGGCTACGGCGCCGACGGCAACGACCTCATCGGCCTCGGCCGCGAATGGGCGCCGCTTCTGCCGGACGCCGCTTTCGTCTCGCCCGACGCGCCGGAATCGATCCCCGGCTATTTCGGCGGGCGGCAATGGTTCGCGCTCACGACACGGAGCGAAAGGGAGTGGGAAGAGGGCGTCCGCAACGCCGAGCCTGCGCTTGCCGCCTTCGTCGAGGCAGAGGCGAAAAACGCCGGGCTGCCGCTGTCGAAGGTTGCGCTGGTCGGCTTCAGCCAGGGCACGATGATGGCGCTGCAAGCCGGATTGCGCCTGCCGGAGCCGGTGGCGGGCATCGTCGGCTTTTCGGGCCATCTCGCGGGCGCGGCGCGGCTCGCCGGTGAGATCAAGGCGAAGCCGCCGGTTCTGCTGCTCCACGGATCGGCGGATGAAGTGATCCCCGTCGACGCGATCCACCTCGCGCGCGAAACGCTGGCAGCCGCCGTCGTGCCGGTGCAATGGCAGATCCGCCCCGGCCTCGGGCACGGCATCGACGGGCACGGCCTCCTTGCGTCGGGCCAATTCCTGCGGACCTGCTTCGGCCTCGCCTAGCGGAAGCGCCCGTCAGAACGGCGGCTCTTCGCGGTCGCGCTGGTTCTCGCCGGACAGCTTGTCGAAGAGATCGGTCAGGCGTCTCGAATAGATAATGGTGAGGCCAACGAATATCGTGACGGCGACCAGCACGGCGAAGAAATATTCGACACGGAAAGACATGGACTCCTCGGCGTAGGCGATCAGGTTCATGCCGAGGAAGCCTGTCACGATGGTGCCGATGAGGCCGACCGTGGTGACGACCGTGAGCCGGTGCATCGAAGCGTTCTGTTTGCGGAGCGCGTTGCTGTCGAGATACTTCACGAGATCGAAGAGTTCGCTCCGGACCTCGGCAAAAAGCGCGTCGATGGCGAGATGTTTGCGCAGCATGCGGAACAGGTCGCGGACATGCGCGCGGCCGGAAAGCTCCGTGAAGAAATAGCGTTGCGAGAAGCGCAGGAAATTCTCCTGCAGGAGCAGCGTCTCGTCGCGGAAAGCCATGCGCGAGTCGGGCTTCGTCGGATCGAGCCGCTTCAGCGTCGCAACGAGCTGATCCGAGATCATCAGGAGCGACGCCTTGTGAAAGTGGGCGACGAGGAACAGCCGGAAATACTGATGCCGGAACTGGCTCAACAGGCCGCGCTGGTCGTCCGTCAGGCTCGGATTGTCGCCCGCCGAAACGATGGCGAAGGCTTCGCCGGAGGTCAGGAAGCGCGTTTCGAGTTCCGGCGCGTCGAGGCCGCCCGAATACATGCGGTCGTAGACGTGGTTCGCCTCGAACTTCTGCACGAAGCGTTTGGAATAGGGCATGATGCCGGTCTTCGACGGCCGTGTCGCGAGCGTGAGCGCGATGTAATCGCGCTTCGTCAACACGTCGAGCGACGGCAGCGTGATATAGGTCATCACCGGCATTCGATAATATTCTATCTCGCGGAACCTGAGGCGGCCCGTGTCGCTCGACGCCGCGTTCACGATGGGCGACAGCACGAATTCCCAGTGCCGCGCGATGCAGGGCGAACGGCGGGTGCCGACGAAGTCGATATAACGTTCGCGGTCTTCATAATCCGACGCACTTAGAACGGCGCCGGCCTCGTCGAGCCATTCGACGCGGGCCGCGCAGTGGACGGGCTGGCCGTCCTTCGTCCACCCGGCCGGATAGGCTCGCCCGAAGGTTTGCGTCACACCCTGCGCTATTTCGAGCGGAATGTTCTCGGCCCCGATCTCGCAGACGAGAATGGCCGTGTTCACCTCATAGAAGAAATACAGGTCGATATGCGAAACATCGCAGATCACGGGGGTCGCGCCGCGCTCCGTCGTGATGCGCACCTTCTTGATGTCGCTGCGCCGATAGACCTTCATCGGCAGGTCGCCGGGATTCTTCCGCGCGGCATCCGGGGCGTCGCCATACAGAAAGCGCTGCGCGTGCGGGAGGAACGAGATGAACTCGCGGTAATGCCGCTCTTCGAAATGATCGCCGCCGAACGGCCCTGCGGACCGCCACGGCGTGTCTTCGCTCTCCTTGTCGAACAGCGCGCCGCAGCCTCCGAATCCGCTCTTCTCGCCCGAGGTGACGATCTGGAGCGGCCAGAGCACGATTTCGCGAAAATGCTGCGCCATGCGCGCGGGACGCGTTTTCGCTTCCTCGGGAAGCATCACCTTGTCTTGCATGCGAACCTGCGGCCTTCCTGAAACTCGCGAGAAGCTAAACCAGATTCAGGACGGTTTCACGAAACGAACGCGTGGCCGTTCGAAATAATTCGCGTGATCGGCATCATCCGGTCGTAAGGGCCGGGGTGCGCTCGAAGGCTCGTGGGTTCTCAACGATTTTCTCAGCCCCGTGGCTTAGCATGGCTCCCGGGAAGCGCTTCCGACGAGACGCGCACTTTTTGTCGAAAGGGCGGTCACCGGACTGTGGCGGCGGTGTCCTCGCGCGTCCGCGACGCGAACGTCAGGCCGTCGACGGATCGAGATCAACCCTTCGCACGTTTCCAGAAAGGGCCGTGCGCCCCAGCCGCAAGGAAGACGCAATGCTTTCGAGCCATCTCGACTACCTGCCGGTATCCAGCGAACTGTACATCGCGCTGATGGGCGCCCTGCTCGTCCTTGGCGTTCTCATCAAGATCGGCCTGATCCGCTACGTCTATACCCGCCTCGGTATCACGCCACTGTCGGCCATCCTGCTGCTGCTGGCGAGCCTCGCAGGCTCTTATGTCAACATCCCGCTCGCGCATTTTCCCGGCGAAACGGTGGTCGTGCGCCAATATGTGGACTTTTTCGGCATGGAAGTCGCGTTGCCGAAAGAGGTCGACTGGCCTGGAACCATCATCGCCATCAACATCGGCGGCGCGGTGATTCCGATCCTTCTGTCGTTTTATCTTCTGGTGACGAACAGGATCTGGCTGCCGAGCATCCTGGCTACGGCCATCGTCAGCGCCGTCTGCTACATGGTTGCCGAGCCTGTCCCCGGTGCCGGCATCATGATCCCGATCTTCATTCCGCCACTGTTCGCCTGCGCCGCCGCGCTGATCGTGGCCTGGAGCAAGGCGCCCTCCGTCGCCTATGTCAGCGGCAGTCTCGGCACGCTCATCGGCGCCGATCTTCTCAACCTCGACGAGATCCGAAAGATCGGCACGCCGGTCGCCTCCATCGGCGGAGCCGGGACGTTCGACGGCATCTTCGTGACGGGCATCTTCGCCGTGCTGCTCGCGAGCCTCGTTGGCGCGATCAGCGAGCGGCGCGCCGCCCAGCGCGCCTGAAGCCGCGAGACCGACGCTATTCGATCATCGTCAGCTTCGAGCCGTTCAGCTCGAAGCCCGAGAGCTGCTTGATGAAGCTCATGCCGAGCAGGTTCTGAGCCATGCGGCCGGGCTCTGCCACCACGGCCTGAACGTCGCGCACCGTGATATCGCCGATACGCACCTGATCGAGGGTCACGGAAGCCACACGCGCCACACCGTTCGCGGTTGTAGACCGCCCGTTGAACCGCAGGGATTGCGGCTGAAGGCCGAGCTTTTGCGCCGTCTCATAGGACAGCGCGACATAGGTCGCGCCCGTGTCGGTCATGAACTCGACCTGCTGGCCGCGGATGGACGCCATCGCGTGAAAATGGCCGTAGTCGTTGGCGCTCAGCACAACCTTGCGCGCGGTCGCTGCCTGATCGGCTTGCCCCGCGTTGATCGTCCCGCGCAAGGGCAGCGATGAAGCCGTCAACACGCGCGTGTTGAAGCGGGACACTCCCGGCGATGTCTGTTCGAAACTGAAAAGATGCGAGAACCCGGCATCGTTCGCCGCTTGCCGAACGCGTTCGTAGAGCGGCTCAAACGAATGGAACGTGGCGTAGGCTCCAACCAACGCAACCGACCAGACGAAGAGTTCCTTCGCGATCAATCGCTGAAACGACCGGCTTTCCATCGGCGGCTACCATTCCCCGTAACGACCGGCACCGCGATGAAAGTGGGGGCGCGCGCCTCGCCCTAACTCTTCATCATGAGCCTGTTCCCTGAGAATTCATAAGACCGCAATCGGCTTAAAAAACTCATACCGAGAAGGCTCTGATGCAGCGCTCCGGGACGCGTTATAAGCGCATCGACCTTTTCGAGCGTCACAGCGCCGAGCGAGACCTTGTCGAGCTTCACGCGAGCGGCGAAAGCGCGGCCGTTGGCCGTATCGACAGGCACGGTATAATCGAGCGCGCTGAGGAGGATGCCCGCGCGGCGCGCATCCTCGGGGCGAAGAACGACCGTGGATGCGCCGGTGTCGACGATCATGCGGACCGCTTTGCCGTTCACCTGCACCTTGGCGATGAAATGGCCGTCGCCCTGCCGCCTGACCGACACCACGGCGCCCTTGCCCGTGCCTTCCGTACCGGGCGAAACCGTCTGCACCGTGCCGGGGTTGAGTTCCTCGACAACGCGGTCGCGTACCTCGCCCAGTTCCGTCCGATAGGTATAAAGAGAGATGACGACAAGAAAGATCGCCGCCCAGCTTCCGAGGGCCTTGAGCGCGTCGCCCACGCGTCCGGCGGTGAGCCGCGTAACCCCCGCCATCAGGAAGATGAGAAGTGCGAGGAGTGCGGCGACGCGCGGAAATTCGTCGCGCGGAAGGCCGGCGATGGTGTCGCCGTCGCCTGTCAGCAGGTAGAGCGCGAAACTGACGGCCAGAAGCCCTATCGCCAGGAAAATCATCGAACCAACCATCTTTCAACGCGTGCAATATGGAGGATATCGCGGAAAAGTCAGCCCCCCGTCGCCCAAACAAGCGAAGCCTCGCGCGAATCGATCCATATTCCCCGCGCAGCCTATCCGTTCCGCGCTGCGGCGAGAACAGAATGCGTATCGGAGCGAATTTGACATTTGTGTCCGGGTTGCGGAAAGCTCTCGCTCGAACGTCGAATGCTCATTCCCGTCAGATAAAACCTTGTGGCCTTGTGGTTCCGGTCTGCCCGCAAGGGTGCCGCAAAGGTAAGCAAATGTTGGAATCGGACCTCTAGTCAGCATGCGTTATCCGCCCGACCTGCTCGATGAAATCCGAAGCCGCTTGCCCGTCAGCCGCGTCGTGGAGCGGCGCGTGAAGCTGAAGCGGCAGGGCCGCGAATATATCGGCTTGTCTCCGTTCAAGACCGAGCGCTCGCCTTCCTTCACGGTGAACGACCACAAGGGCTTCTACCACTGCTTTGCGACAGGTGAGCACGGCGACATCTTCGCGTTCCTGATGAAGGTCGAAGGTCTCTCCTTCCCCGAAGCGGTGGAGCGGCTCGCGGCCGAAGCGGGGGTTATGCTTCCGGAACCCGAGCCCGTGGACGCGGTGAAGGAGAGCCACGAAAACCGCGTGCGGGCGGCGCTGGAAGAGGCATGCCGATTTTTCGAGGTGGCGCTGTCGAGCCTCGACGGGACGGCAGCTCGCGCCTATCTCGAAAAGCGCGGCGTCGGCGCGGCGGAGATCGCCGCATTTCGGCTCGGTTTCGCGCCTGACTCAAAGACGCGGCTGAAGCAGCATCTTTCGGCCAAGGGCTTTACGCTCGCGGAGATGCAGGACGCCGGGCTCCTCATTCACGGCGACGATATTCCGGTTCCCTACGACCGTTTTCGCGGCCGCCTCATTTTCCCGATCACTGACACAAAACGCCGCGTCATCGCGTTCGGCGGTCGTGCGCTGCAACCCGATCAACAGCCGAAATACCTGAACTCTCCCGAGACTTTGCTCTTCCACAAGGGCCATGTGCTCTTCAATCATGCCGCCGCGCGCGATGCGTCGAAGGCCGGGCGCGCCGTGATCCTGGCCGAAGGCTACATGGACGTGATCGCGTTGGCCCGCGCCGGCTTCGCGAACGCGGTCGCGCCGCTCGGCACCGCGCTCACCGCCGATCAGCTTCGGCTTTTATGGGCGATGTCGCCGCTTCCGACGCTCTGCTTCGACGGCGACGCGGCGGGCCGCAAGGCCGCCCATCGCGCGCTCGATACCGCGCTTCCGTTCCTCGAACCGGGCCGCTCGCTGCAATTCGCCTTCCTGCCCGAAGGCCGCGACCCGGACGACATGGTGTCGAGCGGCGCACGGGACGCGCTGGCGAAGCTTCTGGCCGAACCGCTGCCCTTTATCGACGTGCTCTGGTCGCGCGAGGCCGAAAAGCATGCCCTCGACACGCCCGAACAGCGCGCGAGCTTCGAGGCGCGCCTCACCGAGGCCGCGCAGAAGATCGAGCACAAGAGCCTTCGCTTTCATTATCTGGCCGGGTTCCGAGAACGGCTTCGCGGCATCGGCCACAAAAGCGGCGGTCTGCCGCGTCCGCGCGCCGATGCAGAGAGCTGGCGCACCCGCTCCATGCTCGCGCCGACCGGCGGCGCCCGCAAGCAGCGCCCCGCGGCCGCCGGTCGCTCCATGCTTCCACAGCGCACGAGCGAGCTTCTGTCCAGCCCGCTGGCGCAGGCGGCAGCGCCCGTGACCGCGCCTAGGGAAGCCGTCATCATCGGCGCCATTCTCACCCATCCGTGGCTGATCGATGACCATATGGAGGAGATCGCTCGGATTCCGTTTGTGGATGCAGATTGCAACCGTCTCCGCGACGCTGTGTTAACCGTGCATCAGATTGATGAATCGCTTGACAACAAAAAATTGTTAGAGCACCTCTCAAAGGAGGGCTATGAGGCGGAGCTTGAGCGCCTAGATAAGGCGTGCGCTTACAAGGCTGATCCACATTTCGCGCCGGATGCAGAAAAAGAGCAGGTCCAGGAGGGCTGGCGTCATGTCATGATGCTTCATGACAAGGCAGGCGTTCCGAGTTCGCTGCTGGAGGCGGAGAATGAATGGATGAGCGACCAGTCCGACGAAAATGCGGTTCGGCTCATTGCCGTGAAACAACAGGTTGAAATTGTGTCGTCTTAATCAACTCGCCTATATTGCGAGCGACACAAACATTCACCAGATAGTATATGAGGCGCGTGGCAGGGCGGAAAACGAGCTTCATGGGTAACGGCGCATTAAGCACAGCCACGTATTTCTGCAAGTGGTTCGATGATCCTGGATCGCAGGCTCTCCAGCGAGCGCCGCTATACGTCTTGAACGTACACAACGAGAATTGACTACCCTGACGGGGTGGCATCCCCTTGCGAGCCCCGTTTCCCGGCATTTCTGGAGCGCATGATGGCAACAGCGACGACAAAAAACGAGGACCAGGAGACGCAAGCGTCCGAATCCACGGACAGCCCGGTTCTTGATCTTTTGGATGCCGCCGTAAAACGCCTGATCAAAACCGCAAAGGCGCGCGGTTACGTCACCTACGACGAGATCAACGAAGTCATGCCGCCCGAGGATGTGTCCCCGGACCAGATCGAGGACATCATGACGATGTTCTCGGACCTCGGCATCAACGTCGTCGACGCCGAAGAGGTGGAGGAAGCCTCCGCCGAGCATCTCGACGACGACGAAGACGATCGGGCCACGCCAGCCAATCTGCCCGTCAAGCAAGAGCGCTCCAGCGAGGTGGGCGAACGCACCGACGACCCGGTGCGCATGTATCTGCGCGAGATGGGCTCCGTCGAACTTCTGTCGCGCGAGGGCGAAATCGCCATCGCGAAGCGCATCGAGGCGGGCCGCGAAGCCATGATCGGCGGTCTTTGCGAAAGCCCGCTGACGTTCCAGGCCATCATCATCTGGCGTGACGAGTTGAACGAGGGGAAAATTCTCCTCCGGGATATCATCGACCTCGAAGCGACCTATTCCGGCCCGTTCTCGCGTTCCGAGGAGGGCGACGGTTCCGAAGAAGAATACGAGCCCGAGGAGCGTCCGCAACCGCAACCCGCAAGCAGCGCTCGCCCTGCCTCAAACGGCGTAGGCGGCCTTAATGGCGCGAACGGACACGCGGCGCGAGGCGGGGATGGCGACGCCATCGGCCCCGAAGGTGAAGCCACCGAGTTCCGTGGCGAGGACGAGGACGACGACCTCGAAAACAGCCTGTCGCTCGCGGCGATGGAAGCCGAACTCAAGCCGAAGGTTCTCGAAACCTTCGATCGGATCGCAACCGAATACAAGAAGCTCCGCAAGCTTCAGGATCAGCATGTCGAGCGCAAGCTCGCCGACGACGCCTTGTCGCCGCAGCAGGAAAAGCGCTCCCGGAAGCTGCGCGACGCGGTTATTCAGGACGTGAAGAGCCTATCGCTCAACCCTGCGCGTATCGAATCGCTTGTCGAACAGCTCTACGACATCAACAAGCGCCTGATCGGCTACGAAGGCCGGCTCCTGCGCCTCGCCGACGGTTTCGGCGTCCGCCGCGACGAATTTCTGTCCTACTATCAGGGCAGCGAACTCGATCCGAACTGGATCGACCGCATCGGCACCCTGAAAGGCAAGGGCTGGCAGAAGTTCGTCGAGAAGGAGCGCCAGCGCATCGATGAAATCCGTCAGGAAATCTACGCGCTTGCCACCGAAACCGGACTGGATATCGCCGAATTCCGCCGTATCGTAAAGATTGTGCAAAAGGGCGAACGTGAAGCCCGGCAGGCGAAGAAGGAGATGGTCGAGGCAAACCTTCGCCTCGTGATCTCCATCGCCAAGAAATACACCAATCGCGGTCTGCAATTCCTCGACCTTATTCAGGAAGGCAATATCGGCCTGATGAAGGCGGTCGATAAATTCGAATACCGCCGCGGCTACAAGTTCTCGACCTACGCCACGTGGTGGATACGGCAGGCGATCACGCGCTCTATCGCGGATCAGGCGCGGACCATCCGTATTCCGGTGCACATGATCGAGACGATCAACAAGATCGTCCGCACGTCGCGCCAGATGATGCACGAGATCGGCCGCGAACCGACGCCGGAAGAACTGGCCGAGAAGCTTTCCATGCCGCTGGAAAAGGTGCGGAAAGTCCTCAAGATCGCGAAGGAGCCGATCAGCCTCGAAACGCCCATCGGCGATGAGGAAGACAGCCACCTTGGCGATTTCATCGAAGACAAGAATGCGATCCTGCCAATCGACGCGGCGATTCAGTCGAATCTTCGCGAAACGACAACGCGCGTTCTGGCCTCGCTGACGCCGCGAGAGGAGCGCGTGCTGCGCATGCGTTTCGGTATCGGCATGAACACCGACCACACGCTGGAAGAAGTCGGCCAGCAGTTCTCGGTGACGCGCGAACGCATCCGCCAGATCGAGGCGAAGGCGCTGCGCAAGCTGAAGCACCCGAGCCGTTCGAGGAAGCTGAGAAGCTTCCTGGATAACTAGAAAGCCGCAAGCTCTGGCAGCTTCGAGACAACAGCATCGATGAAAAGGGCCGGCGTCTCGCCAGCCTTTTGCATGCCGGTGGGGAGTTTGACGCCACCCATAAGGGGCGAACGAAAGCGGTTCGGATGCCCCGTCGACCGATCGGGGTCGATTCGGGTAGATCGCGTCCAGATTAGCCTGCGTTAAATCGGGGCTCGATTACGGGAAGCCGATGACACCTGTAACATACGGCATCGGACCGCACACATTTTACGCGTAACGATCCGCTCTCGCTTTTCCGAACGTAATCTGAAGCGCGCGCCTTTCATCAAAGGCACGCGCGAAACTCGACGCGCAGGGGCTATCCGGGCCCTGCGTACGAGCGGAGTGCCGGTTCTTGCGCGCCTTCGCAAGCGTCGTGCAAACGGATGCAAATCTCAGATTCGGACCGCTAGTTCGTTACGAAGCAGGCCTTGTCGCCGCCGACGCCCTTGATCCTCTGGCACAGATCGAGGGCTTCCTGACGCGTGCCGAGCGGTCCCGCCACGGCACGGAAAGTAACGCCCTTGGAACCGAGGTCGGCGATCTTCGCCTGCACGGGCACGGCGCCGAGCGCTCCCTTGTATTTGTCGGTCAGGATCGGAATATCGCGCTGGATCGCCTTTTCGTCGGGCGCCGATTTCAACGACACCCAGAAACTGCCCGCCGGCGCCGGTGTGGCGTATGCCGTCGCAGGCTCCGCCGGCGTCAGCGAGGCCGACCTGGTAACCGGCGCTGGAGCCGAGGGCACGGCGCCGGTTCGGAACGGCTGAACCGCCGGAGCCGGAGACGGCACGGCCTGAGTGGCCGGGAATGTGGAGGGTCCATTGCCAAACGGGGGTGGCAACTCGCCATTCGCCGCGCTGGCTATGCTGGGTGCCGGAGCCCGATTCGTGTCGACGCGCGTCCCATCCGGGCGGTAGACCTCGCTCCGCACCACCGTGGGCAGATCTGGACCGCGCGCGACGGGCCCGGACGGCTGGGGCGCATCACCGGTGCGCTGGGCCTTTCGCAAAGCCTCGTCTATGCGGTCCTCAAGCGAATTCGGCTGACCGCCGCTCGCGGCCGATGCCGAAGCATAGCTTTGCGGAGCGGGCGCGGAAGCCGGAGCCGCGAAAGCCGCCTGCACTTGCTGCCCGTCCGGCGTGAGCCTGTCGTAGATCGTCTTTTCGCCGTTGGGGAACTGCTTTCCGCCGGGGTTTTCGGGTGCGGCCTTCAGCGGTCGATTATCTGCACGGATGACGCCAGCCTCATCCACCGGACCGCTCATCGACTTGTAAAGATACGCTCCGCCGCCGCCGACCGTGATCGCGCCGACAAGCGCGGCCGCGACAAGGAGCTTGCGGCTGCGTTTGCGCTGGGGCCCGAGATCCTGTTCGAGTTCGTCCTCGTCTGCGAAGAAATCCTCGTCGAGTTCGTCCGCGTGAGGATTATGACGGCTGAGGTCGTCGCCATGCGGAGCCGCGTCGTCGGCCCATCCGCCTTGAGCGGGAAAGCGCGCGCCGTAATCATCCTGCGAGGCGTAAGCGTTTTGAGCGAAGCCCTGAGGTTGCTGGGGAGCGTAGCCACGATCGACCGGAGCGCTCTGCTGCGGCGGCTGCGGAGCATAGCCGCGGTCGCCCGGAGCTTTCGGCGGTTGCACTGCGTAGCCGCGATCCGGCTGCGACGAGAAACCGCGATCCGGCTGGGGGCTCCGAGGCGGCAAGGGCGGCTGCGCTTGCGGCTGTTCCTCGGGCAAATAAAAGCGTGACGCCTGCCTTTCCTGCGAAGCGAAACCCTGATCGTAGTCGTCGAGCGGCGAGCGGACCTCGCGCTGGTAATAGGCCGCATCATCCTGACGCGCCGCCGGGGCCTGCGGCGCGGGCGGAGCCTGACGAACCGGCAGATTCGCGTAAGGATCCTGCTGACGCTGCACGGGCTGCTCGTAAAGGTCGTCCTGATACGCGGGCCCTTTCGCCGGGAAAGGGGGTATATCGAACTGCGGGGTATCCCTCACGAAAAGATCGTCGCTGGACTCCCTGCGATAGTCGATCGGGCCGGGCTCCGGCGCATAGGGCGACGGTGGCGGCACATAGCTCGCGGGGCCCTGATCGGAGAACCGGGGCGGCTCGCTCCGCGACGGGAACGGCGGCTGGACGGGAGGCTGCGGAATCTGGCGCGGCTGCTCGTAAGCGTGGCGGCTGAAATTGGAAAAGGCCGGACGCTGCGGCTCACGACCGCGCTGCTCGGGATACCCGACGGAAGCCGGATCGCGCGAAGACGATTGCTCCCATCTCTCGTCGCGTTCCTGTGCGGGGTTTCGCCTTTCTCCCTCGACAGGACTCCGTCCGCGCCGCGATGCCGAATCGTCATTCGTAGACATCGAACGATTGTCCTCCATATTCGCTATTCACGGACCGGGGCAGGACTAACGCATTTCTGAAATTGCTTCTACGCCGAGCAACTTCAAAGAAGAGCGCAATACTAGCGCGGTCCCTGTTATAAGCGCCATGCGCGCCATTGTAATGTCCGAGCTTGCGGGAACCATGAAACGCAAATGTGGCAGTTCTTTGCCTCGCGCCCAGAGACTATGGAATAACGCAGCAATTTCATGCGCATAGAATGCCACGCGGTGAGGTTCATGGGCTTGCGCGGCCTGCTCAACAAGCCGTGGATATTCCGCGAGCTTCTTCACGAGCGCAACCTCTGCATCGTCGACAAGCAGCGAAAAGTCCGCTTTGGCAAGCGAATCGGTCGAAAGGTCCATATCCGGGAAGCCCTCATGCGCCTTGCCGAGAACCGATGAGGCGCGCGCATGGGCATATTGCACATAGAACACCGGATTATCGTTCGACTGTTCGAGCACCTTCTCGAAGTCGAAGTCCAGCGTCGCATCGTTCTTGCGCGTGAGCATGATGAACCGCACCGGCCCCGCGCCGACCTCGTCCACCACCTCGCGCAGCGTCACGAATGAGCCCGCGCGCTTCGACATCTTCACCGGCTCCCCGCCGCGAAACAGACGCACGAGCTGGCAGATCTTGACGTCGACCTGCGCCTCGCCGCCCGACAGCGCCTTCACCGCCGCCGTGAGGCGCTTGATGTAGCCTCCGTGATCCGCGCCAAGCACGTTGATGAGCGTCCTGAAGCCGCGCTCGATCTTCGTCTTGTGGTAGGCCATGTCGGCTGCGAAATAGGTGTAGGAGCCGTCCGACTTCTTCAGCGCGCGGTCAACGTCGTCGCCGAAATCGGTCGCGCGGAACAGCGTCTGCTCGCGGTCTTCCCAATCGTCAGGCAGCTTGCCCTTGGGCGGCGCGAGGCGGCCTTCGTAGATGAGGCCCTTCGCACGCAGAAACTCGATGGTCTCGGCGATCTTGTCATCGCCGTTCGCGGTCAGCGACCGCTCCGAGAAAAACACCTCGTGCGCGATGCCGAGCGAGGCGAGATCGTCGCGGATCATGTCGAGCATCGCCGCGATGGTGCGCTCGCGCACCTTCGGCAGCCATTCGGCCTCATCGCCCTTGAGCGTGTCGCCGAACTCCCTGGCGAGCGCGGCGCCGACGGGCTTCAGGTAATCGCCCGGATAAAGGCCCGCCGGGATCTCGCCGATGTCTTCGCCGAGCGCCTCGCGATAGCGCAGATGCGCGGAGCGCGCGAGCACATCGACCTGCGCGCCCGCGTCGTTGATGTAATATTCGCGCGTCGGCTTGTAACCCGCGAAGTCGAGCAGGCTCGCCAGCGCGTCGCCGAACACAGCGCCGCGCGTATGACCGACGTGCATCGGGCCTGTCGGATTTGCGGAAACGTACTCCACGTTGACGGGCTGGCCTGCTCCGAGCGTGCCGCGTCCGTAATCCGGCCCTTGCGTGAGCACCGCGCGCAGCACGTCGCCCCAGATCGCCGGTTTCAGCGTGAGGTTGATGAAGCCGGGCCCGGCGATATCGACCTTCTCGATGTCCGGGTCGCGGGCGAGCTTCGCGGCGATGACTTCCGCGAGCGCCTTCGGGTTCTGTCGGGCGGGCTTCGCCAGCACCATCGCCGCGTTGGTGGCGAGGTCGCCATGGGTCGCCTGACGCGGCGGCTCGACCACGAAACTATCGAGCTTCGCATCCTCGGGGAGCGCGCCTTCGGCCTGCATCTCGCGCAGGATGGCGCGAATTCGCGTTTCGAAATTCAGGAAAATGTTCATGCCTTCTCATAGGCGAAATGGCGCATGCCGCGCAATCCCGTCGCCTCGAAAAGCAGCCCCTCAAGCAAAGAAAAACAAGACGCGAAGAAAAAGTGCGCGCGGACTCCGGCCAAGGCATCCGCTTGTCACGAACCTCAATCCAGACTTCCTGGTTTACCAGCATTTGTCGCCGGACGTGCGGCAGTTCCCCTGCCCCAACATCGCCGCGTTCATACTTGAACGCGCGAGACTCACGCAGTCCAGCTCGGGTTCCTGCTTGAACGGCAGGCTTTTCACAGTCGCGACACAGTAACTGCCCACGGGACGAAGGCTCTGCCGCCGTTCGCCTCGAACGCAGCAAAGCCTCGGGCTCGGACGCGAGGCTTACCGGAAACGCGCGGGCGGCTGCGGATTGTTCGCCGGGTTCGAGTCGTGCTTCGTCACGCGGGTCAGGACGCCACCCTCCACGAGCGGCAGCAGATCCGCTTCGAGCGCGTCGGCAACCTCCTTTTCATAAACCTCGTCGCCGTTCACGTGCAGCGTGCATAATTTGGCAAATTTCTCGCGTTTGGCGGGATCGTCCAGCGCGGCCTTCGTCCAGGCATAGAGCGGATAGCGCTCCACGCCCTGCTGTTCCGCCTCGCTGACATAGCCGGAGAAGGCATCGTAAACGGTTATCGCTGCGGCGTGATGCTTGTGAAGGACCTCGGTCAAGGACTGCAACACGCTGTTTTGCGGATCGACGTTGAGGAGACTGGCCGCCTGATCGCTGAGCCCGACGCGAATTTGATAAAGCCATTCTTCGGCCACGGGATGTCCTCCTCGGTTTCCCATTCCGTCATCCTATAACGGAAGCAGACACAAAAGCAGATTTTCAGTTCGCGTTCTTAGCCGTGAATTTACGGATTACGACAAACAATTTCGCGAGGAAGTCGTGAGAGGCGGAGAAATGGATCGGCGAAGCTTTGCGTTGGCGCTCTTCCTTGTTGTGGCAGGGCTTACGCCGGTGCCCGCGCGCGCCGATCTCCCGGACGGTTTCGTTTATCTTCGCGATGTCGCGCCCGACATCGAGCAGGACATGCGCTATGCTGGGCTGAACAATTTCACAGGCGCTCCTGTCCCCGGTTACGAGGCGGGCGAATGCGTTCTTCGGCGCGACGCCGCCGAAGCGCTGAAGCGGGCCCAGCGCTCGGCTCAGGCGCTTGGCCTCTCGCTCAAGGTGTTCGATTGCTATCGCCCGGAACGCGCGGTGAGGGCATTCGGGGCCTGGGCGCGAGCGCGGGAAGACGGGCGCACAAAGAGCCAGTATCCGCATCTGTCAAAAGACGCGCTCGTGCCGGATTACATCGCTTCGCGGTCCTCGCATTCGACGGGGCTTGCGGTGGATCTCACCCTTGTGCGGCAGGGCGCGGGCGACCGCCCGCCGCTTGTGCGCGACACCTGTGCCGCGCCAGCCCATGCGCCAGCAGGCCAGGCCGATGTGTCGAAAGACAAGCTCGGGAATACTGCAAATGCTGTGGCGCTCGGGAAACTGGGGCCGGGCGAGCTTGACATGGGCACGTCGTTCGACTGCTTCGACCGCGCGTCCAACACGACCTTTCCCGGCCTGACGCCGGAGCAGCGGCGGTCACGAGATCTCCTCGTCACGTTGATGGAGCGCGCGGGCTTCACGAACTATCCCGCGGAGTGGTGGCATTTCAGCCTCGCCCGCGCGGCGAACCGCCGAAGCCACGATTTTCCGATCACGTCCCGCCCGCAGCAATAGACGGCAGCGGATCGCTTCCCCGGCGCTCGGTGCAAGCGCGGCGTCTCAAGGCCGCGCGCGCTTTTCGAACCAGTCGGCGGCGGCCCAGCACAAAAGCGCCCAGCTCGCGCCCGCGCACCATCCGGCGAGCACGTCCGACGGCCAGTGCATCCCGAGATAGACGCGGCTCACGCCGACCAGAAACATCAGCGCGACTGCGACGGCAAAGACAAAGGCCCTTCCCAACGCATCGGGCCGCGCGCGGGCCATGAGCGCGCCGAGGATCAGGAAGGTTACGGCCGACATGAACGCATGGCCGCTCGGAAAGCTGTAGGTCGAGGTCTCGACGATTTCCGCGACGAAGTCGGGTCGGGCCCGCTGCACGAGCGCCTTCAGCGTATTGTTGACGAGCGTGCCGCCGACGATGGCGACGAACACGAGCGCGAAGTTACCCCATCGCCGTTCGAGCGCGAAATAGGCCAGCGCCACGAAGGTCGCGAGCGACAGCACCGCCGTCGATCCGAGCGCCGTGACATCGCGCGCGCCAATCGCAAGCCAGCGCGGGCCAAGTGCGTCGGCGGGGTTCAGCGGGTCTCGCAGCGCAAGAAGCAGACCCCGATCGAAATCGACCAGACTGCCGCTGTAGATCGCCGCCGATATGCCTGCGAACAACGCAAACAGGGCACTGGCCGCAACGAGAGGTGCGGCGCGCGGCGGCTCCGCCGGTTCACGCCGTGGAGGGTACGCGGGATCTCGAAGGGTTGATGTCATCCGGTCTCCGGGTGATGCGAAGGTGGGCATTATCGCCCGAGCGCTCTTCCGGGAGGTAAATGCTCCAACGGTTCCGAAGCTCCCGCATGCACGCATGCTGCGGCCGCGAGGAGCGGCGCCTTGCGGTCGTCAAGCCGGAGGCGATGTCACGGGCTTGCCTTCGGCGAGCGTGCTCGCCTTGGCCTTGGCCTCGGCCTTCTTTTTCTCTTCGGCCTTCTTGTCGTCCTGCCGTTTCTTCTCGTCGGCCCGCTTCTTCTCCTCCGCGCGCTTCGTGCGTTCGGCGGCCTTCTCCCAATCCTGCGCGAGAAGCTGCGCAAGCTCCTCCGATCGCTGCATGGCGAGCGCGGCCATCCTCTCCACGTCGGTATAATGCGCGTAGTCCTCGTAGAGCCGCGCCTCGTCGTGCTCGCGAAATGTCTCGATGGTGAAACGGATCTCGCCTTCCGAAAGGCCGAGACCGCGCAGGAGATCGCGGGTGATTTCAAGCGTCGAATAGAAGGCTTCGCGCTCGATGTTTTCAACGCCGAGATCCATGAGCTGGTGGACATGGCGACGGTTTCTCGCGCGCGCATAGATGGGCACATGCGGGAAATAGGCCTTCACGAGCTGCGCCGCCTTGAGCGAGCTTTCCACGTCGTCTATGGCCAGCACGAAGGCCCGCGCCTTGCCGACTTCCGCCGCTTCCAGAATGGCGAGGCGGCTCGCATCGCCGAAATAGCTCTTGTTGCCGAACTGGCCCACGAGCTGGACCTGATCGGGGTCCGCATCGAGCGCTGTGAAGGGAATGCCCTTCGCGGTGAGCACGCGCGCCACCACCTGCCCGACGCGGCCGAAACCTGCGATCACCACATGCCCGGCGGTTGCGGGGAGGTCGTCGTAAAGGGGTTCCGCCTTGACCGTGCGTTTGCGAAGAAAGTCGTCGAGCGCAAGAAGCAGCGGCGTCGTCATCATCGACAACGTCACGATGATCCCGAGCGAGGACGCCAGCGCGGAAGTCAGCACGCCTCCCTGTTCGGCGCTGGCGAACACCACGAAGGCGAATTCGCCGCCCTGCGAGGCCACAATCGCGAACCGCCGGGCGGAAGGCTTATTCAGCCGCTGCCAGCGCCCGACCGCATAAAGAACCGCGAATTTCACAGCCACGAGCGTGATCACCGCCGCGGCGATCAGGAAGGGCTGGCGCAACAGGGCATGATAATCGAGCGCCATGCCGATGGACGTGAAGAACAGCGCGAGCAGCAGCATCTCGAACGGCTTGATGTCGGCTTCGAGCTGATGGCGAAAGTGCGAATCGGCCAACAGCACGCCCGCGAGGAACGCGCCGAGCGAAGCAGACAGCCCGATGGATGTCATGAGGAGCGAAACCGCCGCCACCGTCAGCAACGACGCGGCGATCATCGCCTCGCGCACCTGCGTCAGGGCGAGCAGGTGATAGAGCCGGTCCAGCACATACCGCCCGGCCACGATGATCAGCGCGATGGCCGCGAAGATCTTCACCACGCCCGCCACGGTGAGAAGTTCCGGCGACGATGCCTTGACGGCGAGGAGCGGCACCGCAACGAGGAGCGGGATTGCAGCGATATCCTGAAACAGCAGCACCGAGAAGGCGAGACGGCCGTGCCGCGTCGTGAGTTCGCCCTTCTCTTCCAGCGTTTGCAGCGCGAGCACGGTGGAGGACAGCGCAAGCGTGAGCCCGACAAGCATCGCTTCCGAGAAGGAAAGATCGGTGCTCGGATTGATGCCCCAGATCAAGACGACGAGCAGGACGCCCGTGACCACGAATTGCGCCGACCCCGCCCCGAACACACCTTCGCGCATCTTCCAAAGGCGTTTGAGACGCAATTCGAGGCCGATGAGAAACAGGAACATGGCCACGCCGAGTTCGGCGATATGACGCAACATCTCGGCGTCGTTCGTCGAATAACCCAACATGTAGCCTATGCCGTAGGGGCCGATGAAGGCGCCCGCCAACAAATAGCCAAGAATGGAGCCGAGCTTGAGCATGCGCGCGAGAGGCGCAGCCAACGCGGCGACTCCCAGGAACACAACAAGCTGAATAAGGAGTTTTCCGTCCATCGCTCTTTTTTCAGGGGAACCGCAGCGGATGGCCTGCGCGACTGTCTGTAGCCATTAAGGCAGGAAACATTGCCGCTGCCAACCCGGATCGGCCCGCGTTTTCTGGATTCAATTGCCCGGCAGATCGACCGTCGGAGGTTGAGGCGAGAAGCCTGCGTCAGGTGCGAGGCACAGCGCGCGTGCCGCAGGAGACGTGGGCTTTTCCTTAAGCCCGGCTCCTGTCACGAAGCTTTCGCGAAGGGCACAAAATGCGGCTGTGGTTAACCATTCGAGCGCTTTCGGATTCACCTACCATTTGTATGAAGCTATTGTTACAATCTTAAGACGGTGATAACCTTTGAAGCGTATCCGACGTCCGGGCTGCGTCTCGTGCGGGCAATGGCTCAGGCGTCGGTGACAGACGTAGAGTTGAATCAGAGAGTTGATGCCTTGTGGCACTCACTGCGAGTGGACTGCGGGCTGGTAAAAATGTCGGATCGGACTTCCGGCGTACCGAGTGTATAGCGTGAAATGACGAACCTATCTGTCTTTCCGTCCAGATTCGCTTATGCGTGTCGGGCAAAAAGGATGCCGCCGGAGGAAGTGGCCGAACGCGCCGGACTTCCCGCCGAGGCGGGGCAGGATCTCGCCGTGTCGGCGATCCATCTGCCGCTCTACCGGCTCTGCTACGTCGCCGACGTTCTCGATGTCAGTCTCGATTGGCTGCTGGGGCGCGAACCGGCTGCGCAGAACGAGCAGCGCCAGCAACGCCGATAAAAACCCGCCACTCGTGGCCAATGAGGTTCGCGTCCGCTCTACTCTCGCGTTTCTTCGGTGTCATCTCAGGCTGCACGCGACTGCCTTAACGCATCCGCTCTTAATGGAAACAAGCGCGCGCTACCTTTCTGTCTTGTGGCACGTTTCATCGGAACCCGCTTCGGACATTCCAGACGCGCTCAACCGCGTCCTGCGGCAATTCGGACGCGGCACGACAGCGCGTGACTCTTGGTGTCTGATCGGTTTCCCGCGTCACGAGACGATCTAACCTACGCCTCTGCCGGGATGCGCGCCTTGCGTGGCGCTTGAGCGGCCAAAGCGCTTTTCTCGAAAGTGCAACTCAGTGCGTCGCCGCAAACGCCGCGTCGTAAACCTCCGGCTTGAACCCGACGAGCGTCCTGTCGCCGAGGTCGAGCACCGGCCTCTTGATGATCGACGGGTTCGCCAGCATCAGCGCGACGGCCTTTTCCTCGTCGATGTTCTCCTTTTCCGACTCGGGCAGTTTTCGGAACGTCGTGCCCGCGCGATTGAGGAGCGTTTCCCAGCCATGTTCCTTGACGAAGCGGCGCACCAGCGCCTCGTCCGCGCCAGCCGTCTTGTAGTCGTGGAAGGCATGGGCGACGCCGCGCTCTTCGAGCCAGCCCCGCGCCTTCTTCACGGTCGAGCAATTCTTGATGCCGTAAACTGTTATGGTCATTTTTCGTCTCCCCGTTCCAGCGCGCGCGCATGGAACACGATCGCGGCCGCGTTCGAAATGTTGAGGCTCTTGATCGGGCCGGGCGCGGCGAGCGCGGCAATCGCATCGCACTTCTCGCGCACAAGCCGGCGCAGCCCCTTGTCCTCGGCGCCGAAAACGAACGCCACGCGCCGCCCGCCCGCCAACGCGGCATCGAACCGCTGCGCGCCCTCGGAATCGAAGCCGATGCAGAGGAACTCGCGCTCCTTCAGCTTTTCGAGCACACGCGACAGGTTGACCACCTCGATCACGGGCACATGTTCGAGCCCACCGGAGGCGGACTTCGCGAGCGTGGCCGTCAGAGGGGGAGAATGTCGATCCTGTACGATCATCGCGCCGATGCCGAACGCCGCCGCAGAGCGGATCACCGCGCCGACATTGTGCGGGTCCGTGACCTGATCGAGGATGACGACGGTGGCGGGCGCGTCGTCGAGCGCGTCGAGAAAATCGTCGAGGCCGGGCTGAGCGAGCGGCTCGACATGAAGCACCGCGCCCTGATGCACCGCGCCCGGTCCGGTCAGCGCGTCGAGGTCGGCGGGCAGCGCGAGCGTCGCGGCGATCTTGCGCGCGTCAAGAAGCGGACGCAGTCGCGCGGCGGCGTTCTCGGTCAGCCATGCATGATGGATGCGCCGTTTCGGGTTCGCGAGCGCCGCTTCGACCGAATGCAGGCCGTAAAGCGTCTCGCCCGCAGCGAGCCTTGCGAAGCTTTGGCCAGCGGGTTTCTGTGGCCGGGCATTTCTTCCCGCATCGCCGAAACGGGAAAAAGCCCAAGCTTCCTGCTTCGGCGCCGTGTCGCGCGAACCGGCGCCCGCCTCCTTCGCTCCGGGGCCACGAGCCTGCTTTCGCGTTTCATCGTGACGCGGTTTCGATGGTTTGACGATGCGCGTCATGTGAGCGTCCTCTTCGATAGAAGCTT
This sequence comes from Rhodomicrobium sp., assembly GCF_047605405.1. NCBI lineage: Bacteria > Pseudomonadati > Pseudomonadota > Alphaproteobacteria > Hyphomicrobiales > Hyphomicrobiaceae > Rhodomicrobium > Rhodomicrobium sp. Next base: position 40,260 of record NZ_JASGFR010000015.1, read on the forward strand.
TTGCAGTTTCGGGGCCGCAGCGATGAGCCCGCTCGTGGCGAAGGGATGATCGAGAGGCGCCCACCGATAAGCCCCGACCTCGCTTTCATCGATGCGCACGTCCCGGCCGACCGGCTCGAACAGATATTGGAAGTCATAATGCCAGTGTTCGCGCTGGTCGCGGTCGGGGCGCGCCGGTATCATGTGCGCATCGATGTTGAACGGCACGCGCGCCGGAAACAGCGGCGACGATGTCACGGCAAGGCCCGTTTCTTCCAGCACTTCGCGCCTGGCGGCATCGTAAATGGATGCATCCGCGCTCTCGACATGGCCGCCCGGCTGAAGGAACCGCCCCGATTTCTTGTGAAAGATCAGGAGCAGCGCGCTGCCGTCGAAGACGAGGCCGCTCGCGGTGACGTGCCCGGCCGGGTTCGACCTCAGAATGTCCCCGGAATTGCGCGCGAGAAAATCCCGCACGCCTTCAAGCGCTTCGCAGGGAAAGAGCCTTTCGTATTCGGCGAGTGCTGCCGTCGCGTCGGCATGGAGCATCGTGTCTGCCCTCACTCTTCGAGAAGGTCGAGAATCTGCGCGCGAATCCTGCTCTTGGTCGCCTCGTCCGTCACCTTCTGCTTGCCCGGCCCCGTCACGTAGAATACGTCCACCGCCTTTTCGCCGAAGGTTGCGATATGCGCGGACGCAATGTCGAGGCCCAATTCGTCGAAGCCGCGCGCGAGATCGTAGAGAAGGCCGGGACGATCGAGCGCATGCACCTCGATCACGGTCGTTTCCTGCGATGCCGTGTTGTCGATCACGATGTCGGGGGGCACGGTGAACGCGTCCACCTTCGGCATCTTGCGCACCGAGCGAACTTTCGCCTCATCCAGAACCCGCGCGCCGGACACGACATCCGTGATCGAACGCGCGATCTTCTCGCACTGGGAAATTTCCTCGTGGTCGTCGACGAACTTCCGCTGGAACAGCAGCGTGTCGAGCGCCAGCCCGTCGCGCGTCGTCGCGATCTGAGCCGACGCGATGCTGGCGCCGGAGGCGGCACAGGCTCCCGCGCATTGCATCAGAAGTTGCGGGTGATCGCCCGTGACGAAGGTCAGCTCCGGGATCGGACGGACGATGTCGCAACAACGCACGTCATAGACAAGCGGCGCGGCTTCCGTCTCGAAGCGGCGGATCAGGCTCGCATGCAGGATCTGGCGGTCAAGGTCTGTACGCACCCAGTAGTCCGGCTCATGCCGCTCGCCGAAGCGGTCGACATCGGCCGCCGACCAGTCGGACAAGGCATCGCGCAGCCGGGCTTTGGCGTCCGCGATGCGCGCTTGACGCGGCACGCGCGTATGACCGCCGGCGAGGATCGGCTCCGTATCGTAATAGAGCTGGCGGAGGAGCTGTCCTTTCCAGCCGTTCCACACGCCGGGGCCGACCGCGCGAATGTCGGCCACGGTGAGCAGCAAAAGCAGCTTCAGCCGCTCCGGGCTTTGCACGAGGTCCGCGAAGTTGCGGATGGTCTGCGGGTCCGAGATATCGCGGCTTTGCGCCGTCTGGCTCATGACGAGATGATGTCTGACGAGCCACGCGGCGGTTTCGGCTTCAGCCGCCGACAGACCGAGGCGCAGCGCCACCGAACGGGCCCAGTCGGCGCCGACGAGGGAATGATCGCCTTCGACCGCCTTCGCCACGTCGTGCATGAGGAGCGCCACATAGAGCGCGTTGCGGTTCTGGATGTCGTTGATGATTTCGGTAGAGAGCGGAAGCTCCTTGCCAAACTCCCCCTTCTCGATGCGCGACAGGATGCCGATCGCCTGAAGCGTGTGCTCGTCCACCGTATAGTGATGATACATGTTGAACTGCATCATCGCCACGCACCGCCCGAACTCAGGGATGAAGCGGCCCAGCACGCCCGACTCGTTCATGTAGCGGAGCGAGTTTTCCGGCGCCTCGCGCGAGGTCAGAAGATCGAGAAAAAGGCGGTTCGCCTCCCGGTTCCTGCGAAAATCGTCGTCGATGAGCTTCATCGACGCGCGGATGAGGCGCAGCGCTTCGGGATGCATCAGCAGGTTTTCGCGCTCCGCCTCGATAAAGAAACGGATCAGGTTCAGCGGGTCTTTTCGGAAGACGTCCGGCTGCTTGACGTTCAGACGCCGGTTGTCGAGGCGGAAATCGGTCGTCGCGGCGATCTTGGCCTGCGGGCTCCATGGCAGCGCGCCGACGAAGTCGCTGAGCGTCGGCACGCTCTTCAACTGCCGCAATTCGAGGCTCGAACAGACGGTGCGCGTGAGGTCGCCGACATCCTTCGCGATCAGAAAATAGTGCTTCATGAACCGCTCGACGGCAAGCAGGCCACGGCCTTCGTGATAGCGGAGCCGCCGCGCCATGTCCGGCTGCACGTCGAAAGAAAGCCGCTCTTCTGCCTTCCCGGTGAGAAAATGCAGGTGGCAGCGGATCGTCCAGAGGAAGCCCTCGCAATGGTTGAAGGTGGCGACCTCGCTATGCGTGAAGATCGCGTTTTCCGCCTTCTGGCCGTTGTGCGCCGGGTTGAGGTATACCGCGAGCCAGTGGAGCAGGTTCAGGTCGCGAAGGCCGCCCTTGCCTTCCTTGATGTTGGGCTCGACGCGATAACGCGACTGGCCCGCGCGCTTCAGGCGCTCCTCGCGCTCGACGAGCTTCGCCGCGATGAACTCCCGCTTCGAGCCGCTGACGACGTTGGCGATGAAGCGCGACCACATATCATCGAAAAGTGCGCCTTCGCCGTGGATGAGCCGCGCATCGAGCAGCGCCGTGCGGATCGTCATATCGGATTGCGCGGCCTTCAGCGTCTGGTCGACGGTGCGTGTGGCATGGCCGACCTTGTAACCGAGATCCCACAGGAAATAGAGCACGGACTCCACGATGCTCTCGCCCCACGCCGTCTGCTTGTAGGGGAGGAGGAACAACAGATCGACGTCCGATTTCGGGGCCATGAGGCCGCGCCCGTACCCGCCCGTGGCGACGAGCGCCATATGTTCGGCGGCGGAGGGGTTTCGCGCGCGATAGAGATGCTTCGTCGAGAAATCGTAGATGAGCTTGATCAGTTCATCCTGGAAAAGCGCGAGCGCCGCCGCGCAGGCGCGCCCGTCGCCCGTGCGCAACAGCAGCGCCTCGGCCTCGGCTTGCGCGGTCGCCTTCAGTTCCTTCAGGCGGCGCACCACGCGCGGGCGCATCTGCGTGGGATTTTCCGCGCTTTCCTTCCAATAGGTCGAAAGCTCCGCGCGCAACTCGGCGGGATCGAAGAAGGGCGGCGTGGCGATGCTGATCTGGTCCATGGGCGAGGCTTCACGTTTGTGCCCTCACCTTACAACGGTTCGCCGCTCCGGCCTATGGTCTCATTGCCGGAAGCGGAAGAAGCGGCGGCCGGACACCCGCCCGCCGCCAGCAGTCAAAATCCCACGCGCCGCAGGTCGAGCGTATGCGGGAAGCTCGGGTTTGGCCCCGGGTTGTAGGGCTGCATCGTGCCCGGCGTATGCCCGTAAAGCTCGAAGCGCGCGAGGCGGCGCGTCTCGGCTTCGAGTGCATTGATCGGGAAATTGTCATGCGCGCGGCCGCCCGGATGCGCGACGTGATAGCGGCAGCCGCCGACCGAGCGCCCCGCATGGCTGTCGTACAGGTCGAACACGAGCGGCGTATGCGGCGGGATCGTCGGCTGGAGGCAGCTTGCGGGCCACCACGCGCGGAAGCGCACGCCGGCGGCGGCCTCGCCATGCGTGCCCGTCGGCTTCAGCGGCACGGTCACGCCGTTGCAAAGCACCTGATAGCGGTTGCCGAGATTGCCTTTCACCTTCACCTGAAGGCGTTCGAGCGACGAGTCCACATAGCGGACGGTCCCCCCCGGCGCGCCTTCCTCGCCGAGCACGTGCCACGGCTCCAGCGCCTGCCGCAGCTCGATCTCGATGCCTTGATAATCCACGGCGCCGTAAAGCGGGAAGCGGAACTCAAAATGCGGCGCGAACCATTCGGCCGCGACCGGAAAGCCCGCTTCCTTAAGATCCGCAATCACGTCCTTGAAGTCGGCCCAGACGAAATCAGGCAGCATGAAGCGGTCGTGCAGTTCCGTGCCCCACGGAATGAGGCGGCGCTTGAAGGGCTTTTCCCAGAACCATGCGATCAGCGCGCGAAGCAGAAGCTGCTGCGCGAGGCTCATGCGCGCATGCGGGGGCATTTCAAAATTGCGGAACTCCACAAGGCCGAGCCTCCCGGAGGACGAATCCGGCGAATAAAGCTTGTCGATGCAGATTTCCGCGCGGTGCGTGTTGCCCGAAGAGTCTATGAGCAGATTGCGGAAGACGCGGTCCACGAGCCAAGAGGGAATCCAGCCGTAATCCTTGTCGGGGATCTGGCTGAACGCGATTTCCATTTCGTAGAGCGAGTCGTTCCTCGCCTCGTCGATGCGCGGCGCCTGGCTGGTCGGCCCGATGAAGAGGCCCGAGAACAGATAGGACAGCGACGGGTGGTTCTGCCAGTACGCGATGATGCTGGCGAGCAGATCGGGGCGGCGCAGGAAGGGGCTGTCGGCCGGGGTCTTCGCGCCGAGCACGATGTGATTGCCGCCGCCGGTGCCGGTGTGACGGCCGTCCACCATGAATTTCTCGGTGCCGAGCCGGGCGAGCCGCGCTTCCTCATACAGGATTTCGGTGATGTTCACCGCCTCGTCCCAGTTCGACGCGGGCTGAATGTTCACCTCGATCACGCCGGGGTCGGGCGTGACCTTGATCACGTTCAGGCGCGGATCGTGCGGCGGGTGATAGCCCTCGATGTGAACCGGCTGCCCCGTGATCTTCGCGGTTTCCTCGATGGCGGCGGCAAGCGCGGCGTAGTCTTCCGCGTCGGCGAGCGGCGGCATGAACACGCAAAGATGCCCGTCGCGCGGCTCGATGGCGAGCGCGGTGCGGACATTGCCGAAGACTTCGGTCGGCACGAGCGGCGCGGGCGGCGCCGGAGGGGCCAGCAGCGTCACCGACTCGCGGCGGCTGCGCAAAAGCACCTCGCGCGACGGCATGGAAGCGCGCGCCGCGAACGGATCGGTCGGGATGATGTGCGGATAGTTCGACGGCACGATGTAGGGAGTCGACGACAGCGGCAGGCGATAGCCCACGGGCGAGTCGCCCGGCACGAGATAGAGCCTGCGGCGGCGGAAGTTCCACTTCTCCGTCACCCATGTGCGGCCGCGCGCCTGACTGTGCCACACCTGGATCGGCATGACGTAGCCGGACGGCTTGTCGAGCCCGCGCTCGAACACGCGGATGACGCGGTCGCGTTCCTGCGGGTCTTCGAGCTTGTTGTCCTCGGGCTCGACATTGATCGGCAGTTTCTGCTCGATGAGAAGAAAATGCGCCGGGTCTTCATAGGCCGGAACACCCGCATCGGCGGGAAGGCCGAGTTGTTCGGCCAGCACTTCCGCGAAACGGCCCGCGTCTTCCTGAGTTGCGGGCTTTACGGGGATTTCGTGGTCGATATGCGCTTCGTTTTCCCAGAGCGGCTGATTGTCCGCGCGCCAGTAGACCGAGAACGACCAGCGCGGAAGCTGCTCGCCCGGATACCACTTGCCCTGCCCGTAATGAAGCAGCCCGCCCGGTGCGAAGCGGTCGCGCAGGCGGCGGATGAGGTTTTCAGCATAGCGCCGTTTCGTCGGCCCCACGGCGTCCGTGTTCCATTCGGCGCCGTCTACGTCGTCGATGGAAACGAACGTCGGCTCGCCGCCCATCGAGAGCCGCACGTCGCCCGCATCGAGCCGCCGGTCGACCTCGTGTCCCGCCGCCGCGATGGCCTTCCACTGGTCGTCCGTGTAAGGCAGCGTCACGCGCGGGCTTTCGTAGATGCGCTGCACCTGCATGTCGAAGCCGAAGGTGACTTCAGCCTCGTCATGCGCGCCGGAGATCGGCGCGGCGCTCTGCGGCGAGGGCGTGGCGGCAAGCGGAATGTGGCCTTCGCCCGCGAACAGGCCGGACGTCGGATCGAGGCCGATCCAGCCCGCGCCGGGAAGATAGACTTCGGCCCATGCGTGCAGGTCGGTGAAATCCACCTCGGTCCCGGAGGGGCCGTCGAGCGACTTCTGATCCGCCTTCAATTGAATGAGGTAACCCGACACGAAACGCGCGGCGAGGCCGAAATGCCGCATGATGTGCACGAACAGCCAGCCCGAGTCGCGGCACGAGCCGGAGCGCTTCTCAAGCGTCTCCTCCGGCGTCTGAACGCCCGGCTCCATGCGTATCAGATAGGCAATGTCCTTCTGGAGCTGCAAATTTAGCGCCCAGATGAAATCGATGGAGGTCTTCGCGTCGATCCTGAGGCCCGCGATATAGTCCTTCAGAAGCGGCCCCGGTTCCTCCGCCTTGAGGTAGGGCGCGAGTTCTTCCTTCAGCGACGCATCGTAGTCGAAAGGCCAGTTCTGCGCGTATTCCTCGACGAAGAAGTCGAAGGGGTTGATCGTGGCCATGTCCGCCACGAGATCGACCACCACCTTGAACTCGCGCGTCTTTTCCGGGAAGACGAGCCGCGCCAGATAGTTGCCGAACGGATCCTGCTGCCAGTTGATGAAGTGCTCTTCCGGCGTGATGCTGAGCGAATAGGACAGGATCGGCGTGCGGCAGTGCGGCGCCGGCCGCAACCTCACCACCTGTGGGCCGAGCCCGGTCAGGCGGTCGTAATCATATTCGGTCCGATGGGTCAGCGCGACATGGATGGCCATCGTTTCTCCTGACGGCGGGCGTGAGTCGGGTGCGGGCGCACAATGCTTCGCCCAGATGCACCGTGCAAGCGTCATGCCTGAGAAACAGCGGCGATTTTTGCAGTGCTGATTTGATGGAAGGGCGTTTCGACGGAAAGCGCCTTATCTGAAAGTGACCACCTTGGCTGGCGGCAACTCCGCAGCGCCGGGCTGTTTGTCCCAGTCGCGGGTGTTGAAGACGTCGCCATCCTTGCGCACCTCGGCGAGAAGGTCGAGGTCGAGCGTCGCGAACACCCATTGCGCCGCGTTCATCTGGCCTTCTTCCAGCACGCCGGAGGGCGAGGAAAACAGCGGGTCAGAGGGCGCGAAAAAGCCCGCCGCGCCCGCGTTCTGATCGACCGCCGCCGACCAGTCTGCCGCCCCAACCGTGCAGGATTGCACCACATACACCTGATTTTCGAGCGCCCGCGCCGCGCAGGCGTTGCGCACGCGGTAGTAGCCATAGGCGGTATCCGTGCAGGACGGGACGAGGATGACTTCCGCGCCCGCATCGCACATCGCGCGCACGATCAGCGGGAACTCCGAGTCGTAGCAGATGGCGATGCCTATTTTCGCCAGGCCGATGTCGAAGACGCACAGGCCCGAGCCGGCATCGATACCCCAGTCCTCGACTTCCGAGCGTGTCAGGATCTGCTTCTGCTGGCTCCCCGTTTCGCCGTGCGGCGTGAAGAGCCGCGCGCGATTCACGACGCTGCCATCGGCAAGGCGCGTCGGCGCGCTGCCCGCGAGGATATGGACTCCATGCCGTTTCGCGAGGCTCGCATATTTTGCTTCGTAATCGGCAATGCAATATTGCATGACCTCGATCGAGGCGTGGAGGTCGCGCGAGATATGCCGCCCGGCGATACGCGCCAGTTCCATCGACGCGTATTCCGGGAAAACGAGCAACTGCGCGCCTTTAACCACAGCCTGCTCGACCCAGCGGGCGAGCTTGGCGTCGAAGGCCGCCATCGACGTCAGTTCATCGATGGGATACTGGGCCGACGCGATGCGAATGGTTCGGGCCATCAGTCGAATTCCCGTATCCAGAATTGCATGGGATGCGCTGTTTCGTCCGCCTGATCGATGTCCTTCCAATGGAAGGTGGCGATCAGCCCCTCCGCCTTGCGATACCCGCGCTTTTTCCAGAACGGTTCGAGCGGCGAATAGTCCGCCGGCTTCAGCGGGTGATTATCGGGGCGGACGACGGCGCAAAATGCCGACGAGCAATAGCCGCGCGCTCTCGCATGGGCCTCGCGCGCGTCGAAAAATGCGTGGCCGATGCCGCGCCCGCGAAACGACGGATCGAGAACGGACTCGCCGCAATAGAAAATCCGCGCGGCATCGATACCGCGCGCACGAAAAGGTTCCCCAAACTCTTCGTTGTGCCCTTCCAGCGCGGAACCCGTCGCACAGCCGACGATGCGGCCGTGGTCGTTTTCCGCGACGACGGCGATGCTGTCCGTCGCTTCGGCGAAAGAGGCGAGATAGCTCTGTTCGTAATCGAGCGAGCCGTCGTAGAGATACGGGTAAGCGCGAAAAACCTCGATCCTGAGCCGCGCCAGTTCAGGCAGCGCGCGTTCAAGATCCGGCCCTGTGAGTGTCGAAATGCGCATGTGGTGAAAGCGCCCCGGTTGCTTCGAGCGAGAGAACCCCGGTCGGGCCGTCTCGTTCCGCTACGGTAACGCTTTACTATGCTTGCGCGGCGTTCAGGAGGCAAGCACCCTGAGATCGGGATCGGTGAGCCGCACGAGTCCGGCCATGATGTCGTTGAGCTGGAAGTCCTTCGGCGTATAGATCGCCGCGACGCCGCACGCCTTGAGCGTCGCCTCGTCTTCGACCGGGATGATGCCGCCCACGACCACCGGAATGTCCGAGAGGCCGGCGGCGCGCATGCGGTCCATCACGTCGCGCACGAGCGGCACGTGGCTGCCCGACAGGATCGACAGCCCGACGATGTGCACGCTTTCTTCGAGCGCCGCGTTCACGATCTGAGCTGGCGTAAGGCGAATGCCCTCGTAAACGACTTCCATGCCGCTGTCGCGGGCACGCACGGCGATCTGCTCGGCGCCATTGGAATGGCCGTCGAGGCCCGGCTTGCCGACGAGAAGCTTCAGCCTGCGGCCGAGCTTGGCGGAGACACGTTCCACATCGGAGCGAATGGTAACAAGATCGGCGCGTGTCCCCTGCGCGGCGGCGCGAGAAACGCCGGTCGGCGCGCGATATTCGCCGAAAACCTGGCGCAGCGTGTCGCCCCATTCGCCGGTCGTCACACCCGCCTTCGCGCATGCAATCGACGGCTCCATGATGTTGCGGCCTTCCTGCGCCGCTTCGCGGAGCGCGGCAAGCGTGGCATCGACCGCCTTCGCATCGCGGGCAGCGCGCCACGCCTTCAGCGCCTCGACCTGCTCGCGTTCCACCCATTCCGGCACGGTCTGGATGGCGCCACCGGTACCGCCCGACAGCGGCGAGGGCTCGGTTTCGGTCCAGCGGTTCACGCCAACGACGACCTGCTCGCCCGACTCGATCTTCTGGAGCCGCGCCGCATTCGCCTCGACGAGACGCTGCTTCATATAGCTCGAATCGACCGCCGCAATCGCGCCGCCCATGGCCTCGATGCGCGCCAGCTCCTCGCGCGCCTCAGCCTTCAGCGCCTCGACCTTCGCGTCGATCTCGCGGCTGCCGTCGAAGATGTCGCCATATTCGAGAAGGTCCGTCTCGTAGGCCACGATCTGCTGCATGCGGAGCGACCATTGCTGATCCCACGGACGCGGCAGGCCCAGCGCCTCGTTCCACGCCGGAAGCTGGACCGCACGGGCCCGCGCCTTCTTCGACAGCACCACGGCCAGCATCTCGACGAGAATGCGGTAGACGTTGTTTTCCGGCTGCGGCTCGGTGAGGCCGAGCGAATTCACCTGCACGCCATAGCGGAAGCGGCGGAGCTTCGGATCGCTGACGCCGTAGCGCTTCTCCGCGATCTCGTCCCAGAGTTCCACGAACGCGCGCATCTTGCACATCTCGGTGATGAAGCGCATCCCGGCGTTGACGAAGAACGACACGCGCGCCAAAGCCTGCCCGAACTCCTCTTCCGGAATTTCGCCGCTGTCCCTGACCGTATCGAGCACGGCCTGCGCGGTGGCGAGCGCATAGGCGAGTTCCTGCACCGGCGTCGCGCCCGCTTCCTGAAGATGATAGGAGCAGACGTTCATCGGGTTCCACTTCGGCACTTCGCGGTAACAGAAGACCGTCACATCCTTGATGAGACGCATGGACGGCTGCGGCGGGAACACGTAGGTGCCGCGCGAGAGATATTCCTTGATGATGTCGTTCTGCACGGTGCCGGTGAGCAGCTTGCGGTCGACGCCCTGCTCGTCGGCGATGGCGACATAGAGCGACAGCATCCACGCGGCCGTCGCGTTGATCGTCATCGACGTGTTCATCTTGCCGAGCGGAATGCCGTTCAGAAGCGTGCGCATGTCGCCGATATGCGCGACCGGAACGCCGACCTTGCCGACCTCGCCCTTCGCCAGCGGATGATCCGAATCATAGCCCGTCTGCGTGGGGAGGTCGAAGGCAACCGAAAGACCCGTCTGGCCTTTCGCCAGATTTTTCAGGTAAAGCTCATTCGAGGCTTTGGGCGTAGAATGTCCAGCATAGGTGCGGAAGATCCAGGGCTGGTCGGGCTTGCGGTTGTCGGGCTTTGCTTGGTCGGACATCGGCCGGTCTCGTTCTTCTTGATCCGTTTGCAGTGCACAATAGCACGCGGGTTGCTAACGCCCCACCCTCCAATAGACGAACAAATGGGCGGTCCGCTGCGTAAACGATCTCGATGCCGGATGTTCCGCGCGAAGCTGAAACCGGCTTGCCGTGCGACAAGCCGGCAACAGCGGAAGCTCGTTCCATGCCAGCGACGCAAATGCTCCGGCGCGCACCTTCAGGCCCACATTGCCGCACACTCTCAAGCAAACGCATGCGCTTGAGAGCACGGGCACATTGTCGTTTCCAATGCAGCTCCGGATTTTACATTCGATGGCCCAGCCACCTGTACTGCTGTTGCCGTTTGCAACAATTTTCACTGATATTCCAGGTGCGGAGCCCTCATCGATAGAACTTCCACATCCGTTCCATCGTCTTGGCGATCTCGTCGCCGGACGGTTCGAACGGCTGGAGGTTGATGCGGATGATGCCGTCGTGCCCCATTTTCCACGGCAGGCGCATGAGAAGGCGCCAGATCGGCAATCGCCGCCAGTCCGCGATCAGCGCGCGGCCGAGCGGTTCCCTAAGCTTGACGTGAAGCTCCTCCATGTCGAGCGTGCGCACGGAAAACGAGACCAGCGTCACTTCCCCGATCGAACGCCACGCGATCAGGCCGAGGCCGTCGATGAAAAGACCGTACTGATTCGCGCCGAGGCGCGGCCGCTTCTCCGTGAACGGAAAGAAGTAATAGGCCGAGCATCCCGCCAGTATCGCCGTGATCGAAAGCAGTTCGTAGCCCCATGTCAGCCACGCCGCGAACGTCGCGGCCGAGATGAAGGCAAGCACGTGGAAGCGCGGTATCTCCGACCGCGAATAAGGCAGAATGAACCCGTCCTGCAGGTAGTCCGGAAGGTCTGGCCGCCGCGCCATGAGCACACCCGATTGGACAACGCATTGAACGACAGGTCACGGCGAGCGATGCATATCTTCGGAAACCGGGCGGCCGTGACGCACTCCGCCGGATCGTTCCGCCTACGTTAACACAATTTGGCGCACCTGCCGTGTCTCCGAAAGCTGCCGTTCCGGCATACGTTCGGATCGGCCTGCGTCAAATCGGATCTGACGCAGGGAAACTGGCCGAACCTGAAACATATGGCCTTGTGCCTCTTCCGACTTACAACACGCCGCCGCAGGGTCCATCGACCCGCGACGGGCACGCACCTTTCGGGCCTACCGGCCCGTCTGCGCGCGATGCCTGAGCCAGTGGTCGGCCAGAACGATGGCCATCATCGCCTCTCCGACCGGCACGGCGCGAATCCCGACGCAAGGATCGTGCCGCCCCCTGGTCAGGATCTCGGCTTCGTGGCCCTGCGCATCGATGGTGCGGCGCGGCGTGAGGATCGATGACGTCGGTTTCACGGCGAAACGCGCAACGATGGGCTGGCCGGTCGAGATGCCGCCGAGAATGCCGCCCGCGTGGTTCGACAGGAAAGCCGGCTGCCCGTCATTGCCGATGCGCATTTCGTCGGCATTGTCCTCGCCCGAAAGAGCGGCGGACGCGAAGCCTTCGCCGATTTCGACGCCCTTTACCGCGTTGATGCTCATGAAAGCGGCGGCGATGTCCTGGTCGAGTTTTCCATAGAGCGGCGCGCCAAGCCCGGCGGGCGCCCCGTCAGCGACTATTTCGATCACCGCGCCGCAGGACGAACCCGCCTTGCGCACACCGTCGAGATAGGCCGTCCAGCGCTCGACGATGCCCGCATCAGGGGCAAAAAACGGATTGCGCTCAACCTCATCCCAGTCCCAGCGTGCACGGTCGATCTGCTCGGCGCCGACCTGCACGAGCGCGCCGCGAATGGCGATTCCCGGCACGACCTTCCGAGCGACCGCGCCCGCCGCGACCCGCATCGCCGTCTCGCGCGCGGACGAGCGCCCCCCGCCGCGATAATCGCGGATGCCGTATTTCTCGATATAGGTGAAGTCCGCATGGCCGGGACGGAACTTGTCCTTGATGTCGGAATAGTCCTTCGAGCGCTGGTCCGTGTTCTGGATTTCGAGCGCGATGGGCGTGCCCGTCGTAACCTGCACGCCCGCCTCGTTCGGAAACACGCCGGACAGGATGCGCACCCGGTCTTCTTCCTGCCGCTGCGTCGTGAAGCGCGATTGACCGGGCCGCCGCTTGTCGAGGAACGGCTGAATGTCTTCCTCGGTCAGCGGGATGCCGGGAGGGCAGCCGTCGATCACGCAGCCGATGGCGGGGCCGTGGCTCTCGCCCCAGGTCGTCACGCGAAACATATGGCCGAAGGTGTTGTAGGACATGTCTGCTCCTCGCCCCTTCAGGAGCGGCTGGTTCATCCCCGCGTGCGAAACACCGCGGGAAGCGACGGGGGACCGTTCAGCGCCCGCAGCGAAATCGCGCAATCGACTTTCGATAACGCAGTCGTTGGTCAGATTGGCACCGACCTGCCTGCCGGGCAACGACGGAAAACCCGTCCGCGCGCGCGGCGATAGACGAAATTGCCCGTTCTTAACGGGATAGCGCGGTTCAAAGCCAGTGCAGAGTGCCGCCCTCGATCAGCAGAACCTTGTCCTGCGGCACATCCAGCTTCTGCATGTCCGATGGCGGGAGCTTCATGAAATGCGCGCGGACCACCCTGCTCGTGCCCCCATGCGCGACGACCACGGTATCGCGCCTGATTTCCGCGAGCCATGACAGCACTTGCGCCGAGTAGTCGCGAAAAGACTGCCCGGCGGGCGGGGCCTTGTTCCAGCGATCCGCCTCGACGCTCGCGTGCAGATCCTTCGCGATGGCGTCGATCTCCTCGCGGTTCATGCCTTCCCACTCGCCGAAGCTGATTTCCTTCAGGCGGTCATCCGTCGCGTATCCGGCTTTGGGCAACCCCATCGTCTCGCGCATGATTTCCATCGTCTGACGCGTCCGGAGCAGCGGGCTTGAGACGAAATCGAACCGCGACTTGTCGCTGATCAATTCGTTGAGCACACCGCCGTTGCGCAGCGCCTGCACACGGCCCGTCGCATTGATCGGGATGTCGAGCCAGCCCTGCACACGGCGCGCGGCATTGTAATCGGTCTGACCGTGACGAATGAAATAGATGAGGGGCATGTCTCGCTGTCAGCGCTTGCAGGACAGGCTGACGCGAGCCTGCGCTTCGTTGAGGTTCGTTTCCATCAGGTTGATCTCGCATTCGACGTCCTGACTGCGGAAAACCTTCCGCTCGCCGAACGCAAGCCCGAAGCCCTGCCGGTTCACCGCCACCTTCACCTGCTTCGGCCCGATGGCCTGAAGGGCAAGGCGCACGCCGATTTCGTCATACTGCTTTTCCTGATCTTTTTTCAGCATGACATTGTCGTAGAACACGACAGCGGCCGGTTCCTGACGCGTGCTTGGCGAGACCGATATCGCGGCCGCCGCCGGAGCGCTCACCGTCTGGGCAACAGGCGCGGACGCAGACGCAGCCCCTGAATAGGATGCCAATTGCGTCTGGCATTTGCCGAACTGCTCCGTCGCGGCGAGCAGAAGCTGCCGGATTTGCGCGAGATCGGCACTATCGGACGACGCGCTTTCGTGGCCGCTCGCGAGCCGCGCCTTCAGCGATTCGATCGACGCCTGAAGGATCTTGATCTGATCGACCACGGAAACCTGCGGCTTGGCAGCCTGAGCGCTGATCGTCGCCGAGATCGCGCGAACCTCTTCCACCAGCGCCTTGGGCGCTTTCGGCTCTGCGTTCTGGAGCGAAGCGAAGCCCGTGCGGACCTCGTCGACAACCTTTCTCGTGCCGCCATCCTGAGCCTGAACGGCTGCGCCGAGCGAGCGGATTTCGTCCACCAGAGCTTTGGGCGCTTTCGGCTCCTGCTTGTCGAGCTTGAGCGCGAGGCCGCGAACCTGCTCGCGAATGTCCGTCAGCGCGTCTGAATAGTCGGGCGCTGCCGTCGCCGTGCGTTCGATCACCGCTGTCGGCGCCGCGACCGCATGCCCCCTGGATACATCGGCTTTCACCCCGTCGAGCTGACGGGCCAGGGCGCGGATTTCGTCGAGCACGGGCTTCGCCGACGCGGAAGCGTCTGCCGGAGCCGCGACCGGCTTCGGCTGCTCTGCCGCCAGCGCCTCGATCCTTCCGGACAGGGCGCGAATTTCATCGGTTACGGGTTTAAGCGAGACAGGCGCTCCACCCGGCCCCGCCGCGACGGAAACCGGTGCCTCCGCGAGGTAGGTTTTGATCTCCGCGAGATTGCCCCTACCGGCGGAATAGCCCGCGTAGAAGCCTGCCGCGCCCGCTGTCACAAGCGAAACGGCGGCGGCTGCCACAACCAGAGTCAGCGCCTTGAATGGTTCCATGACTCACCTCGCGCCACATCGGCGGTCGCGGCCGCCGCAAAAGCCAGCTTTAAAGAAACCTAGCTATTGGACTGAATCACGGCGATATCGGGAGCATCCTCTGCTTTCATGCCGACGACGTGATAGCCCGCGTCGACATGATGCACCTCTCCCGTTACCCCTTTGCTGAGATCGGACAGAAGATAGAGCCCGGCGCCGCCGACGTCCTCGATGGAAACCGTCCGGCGGAGCGGCGAATTGTACTCGTTCCACTTCAGAATATAGCGGAAATCGGCGATGCCCGATGCGGCGAGCGTCTTGATCGGCCCGGCCGAGATCGCGTTCACGCGGATGTTCTGGCGGCCGAGATCTTCCGCGAGATAACGCACGCTCGCTTCGAGCGCGGCCTTGGCCACACCCATCACATTGTAATGCGGCATGACCTTTTCGGCGCCGTAATAGGTGAGCGTGACGAGAGAGCCGCCGTTCGTCATCAGCTTCTCGGCGCGCTTGGCAATCGCCGTAAAGGAGTAACACGAGATGAGCAGCGTCTTCGAAAAATTGTCAGCCGTCGTATCGACATAGCGGCCGTCGAGTTCTTCCTTGTTGGAATAGGCGACCGCGTGCACGACAAAGTCGAGGCTGCCCCAATCTTCCTTGAGGCGATCGAAAACCGCGTCGACCGAGGCGTCATCCGTGACGTCGCAAGGCAGGACATGCTTCACGCCGACTTCGGCCGCCAGCGGTTCCACGCGCTTCTTCAACGCATCGCCCTGATAGGTGAAAGCCAGTTCCGCGCCCTGGTCCGCCGCAGCCTTGGCGATCCCCCAGGCAATGGACCGGTTGTTTGCGATGCCCATGATCAGGCCGCGTTTTCCGCTCATCAAAGGTGCTGTCTGGACCACGTTCGTTCCCCGATATTAACGGTGACGCATCCTACACATTAAGGCGCGCGCGTAAAGTGATAGCTTGGCGTGAGCGAACGCGATAAATTCGGGCGTCGTTTGCGCGGCGCGGGCAAGTTTGCTTGCGCCTCAACCCGCCGGGCTTTAAGCGGGACGCGTCTGCGACCAACCCCGGACCCGGAAAATGACCTCGACGACTGACGGCGATTTCACGCAGGCGAGCGATCCCCTGCCCCTCTTCGATGCCTGGTTCAAGGAAGCCGAGAAAAGCGAGCCGAACGATCCCAACGCGATGACCGTCGCGACGTCAGACGAGCGCGGGATGCCGAACGCACGCATGGTGCTGCTCAAGAGCGTGGATGAGCGCGGCTTCGTCTTCTATACGAATTTCGAGAGCACCAAGGGGCGCGAGCTTCTGGCGAATCCGCAGGCGGCCCTTCTCTTTCACTGGAAGTCGCTGCGCCGTCAGGTGCGCGTGCGTGGCACCGTCGAGCAAGTAAGTACGGAAGAGGCTGACGCCTATTTCGCCTCGCGGCCGCTTGGCAGCCGCATCGGCGCCTGGGCGAGCAAGCAGTCGCGTCCGCTCGAAGGCCGCGCGGCTCTCGGCGAGGCCGTCAAGCATTTCGGGAAGCTGTTCGCGGGGATCGAGCCGAAGCGGCCGCCCTACTGGTCCGGCTTCCGCGTTGTGCCGCTGGAAATAGAGTTCTGGCACGACCGCCAGTATCGACTGCACGACCGCATCGTTTTCCGGCGCGACACCCGCGACGCGGTGTGGACGAAGACGCAGCTTTTCCCTTAGCAGAAATCACCGCACATAACGCTTGACGCGAATCGCGCGCGGCCGCGTCTCCGATTCGTTCCGGGGAACGGGCTGGCAACATCCTCACAATTCCGCGCGAGACCTTGCGCCGCCTGCCCCCGCATGGGTTATAAGGAAGCGGCGCGCCGTCGCGCCATCCGAAGTTGAGAGCATTTTTTCAATGAAAGTCACGCAGTCGTTCCGGTTCGAGGCAGCCCACCGCCTGCCCTTCGTCAAGGACACACATCCCTGCCGCCGGATACACGGACACTCCTATCGGGTCGAGCTTCAGCTCGAAGGGCCGGTCGATCCGGACACCGGGTTCGTCGTCGATTTCTTCGATATCGAAGCGGCGTTCGGCCCTCTCCTGAAGCGGCTCGACCATTATTACCTGAACGAAGTCGACGGTCTGGAAAATCCGACCGCCGAAAACATCGCCGTGTGGATCTGGGACCGCGTGACGGGCGCGCTGCCGCAACTCACCGCCGTGCGCGTTTACGAAACGCCGGAGTGCTGGGCAGAATATAACGGCGCGCAGTGAACAGATCCCGGCACACTCGCGCGCCTTGCGATAACCGGCCTCACCTGCGCGCCGACGTTGATTTTTGCATTTCGCGGACCGTCTTGCTATACCGTGACCTATCTGTCACCTAACCGTCATCGTGGCCGTTCCCATGCAAGATGCTCCGAGAAAACAGAACGATATCGGCGGTTTACCTGCTGGTGCGATCGAGTTTGCGGGCGGCGACTCACTGCTCTGGCATGATCGGGTCGAGGCGCTCATCGCGCTCCTGCAGCATCCCGCGCGCGGGTTGTTCACGCCGGACGAGTTGCGCCGCCGCATCGAGAATGCCGCAGCCGAGGGCGCGACCTATCATGAACGCGCGGTCGTGGCGTTGGCACACGCGCTGCTCGAACGCGGCGCGATCACCGGCGACCAACTGGCGGATTCGCTGGCCACAGTCTCGAATCGGGGGCGGCCATGACCGAGACGCCCGTGAGAGACGACGCAATTGGTTCCGAAGCTTCCGCACAGGCGGACGCGCCTGCGGTTCTTGTGCCCATGGCGCCGTCGACGCTGCCGGTCATCAAGGGCAACGAGCCTCGCTTCGGCATCGGTGACACGGTCCATGTGCGCCACGTGATTTCGCCCGCCTACACGCGCACCCCGCGTTATGTCATGGGCGCGAAAGGCACGATCTCGCGCCCGCTCGGCGAATTTTTCAATCCCGACGACATCGCCTATGGCCGCTTCACTCCGAAAAAGATGCTCTATCGGGTGCAGTTCCGACAGGTCGATCTGTGGCCCGATTACAAGGGTCCGCCGAACGACACTCTCGAAATCGAGTTGTTCGAGCACTGGCTGACGCTCAATCCGAAAGACAGGACCGATGATCAACTTCCTTGGTATCGTAGGGTTGCGCCGGGTCGGCGGAAGCGCCGCGCCTGAGCAGAGTTCGACGTCGCGGGCGCTTGCGACCACGAGCAGGGTTGCGCCGCTCGGCTATTACGAAGCGCTCGAAGCTGCGTTGAGCGACCTTCTTGTGGCGAAGGGCCTCGTCAAGGCCGTTGACATCCAGCGCGCCGTGGAAGCGCTCGATGCGGGCTCCCCCGCCTATGGCGCAAGGCTCGTCGCCCGGGCATGGACCGATCCCGCCTTCAAGGCGCGGCTTTTCGAGAACGCCAACCTTGCCGCGCGCGAACTCGATTGCGACGCGGGGCCGGGACGGCTCATCGTGGTAGAAAACACGCCGCATCTGCATAATCTCGTTGTGTCCTCGCTCGGCGCATCCTACCCGCGCGCGCTGCTCGGTCGCGCGCCCGCGTGGTATGAGAGCGCAGCCTACAGGAGCCGCGCGGTGCGCGAGCCGCGTCAGGTGCTGGCCGAATTCGGGACGGATATTCCAAGCTATGTGGAGGTGCGCGTCCACGATGCGGCGGCGGACCACGTTTATCTCGTGCTGCCGATGCGGCCCTCCGGCAGCGAAGCTTTCCTGGAGGAGGATCTCGCAGCCCTCGTCACGCGCGAAAGCATGATCGGCGTCCACGTTCCTCGCCTCCCCGGCCTTTTGACGAATGAGGGCGACGCGTCGCCGGTCCAAGCCTGAAGCTCGTCTTCTGACGATCGACGACACCTCGTCGCGAATCGGCGTTCAATCCGGCGGATCATGTCCAAAGGCGCATTTGGTGGATGCACCAGTTTGCGCGACGCCTGATGCACCGCATCATCGGCACTTGCGGAAATTATCCCGGACGAACGTGTGGATCGTTCCCCGCCCGCTCTGCAAAACGGCTTGAGATTGGCCTGCGTTGAATCGGGCACGATTTGACGCTCGACAACCAACACGCGGGGCGTCGTGCCCCGTCTTGCCGCACGGCGCTGTAGACCGCCCGGAGCTGACATTGGGCGGCTGGGGGCTCGCAAGCGTTGCCGTCCCAGCGCCGTTCGTGCGGCTACGTCAGCCGGGTGCCCGTGGCATCGTCAAAGCACCAGCGCTTGCGCAAGCTCCTCGGCCTTGCGGTTGGCGGCGGCAAGGTCGCCGTCGATCTTCCGTTCCTCGGTGGAGAACGCCGTCAGCTTGTCTTCCTGCGTTTTGAGAAGGTCGAGATAGCGACGGCCAAGGTCGGTCCCCTGCCCCACGCTTGCAAGATTCTTGCGGATGCGCTCCTGATCGTCGCCGATCTTCTTGCGCTCTCCGTCGATCTCGTCCTTGCGATTGTTCAGCTTCGACAGGGTTTCGACGACAAAGCCGAGCTTCGCGACCGTATCTTTCAGCGCGGGCGAGGCGTTCTCAAGCCCCGAGAGGGTCGCCGCCAGTTCATCGGGCGAAAGCGATGTGAGCACGACGGTTGTCTGATCCACACGCTCGCGCGAGAGCGTCGTTCGCGTCGTCTTGCCGGCGGGCGCGCTCACCTTCTGGCGAAGCCGGGTCGCCGTCTCCTCGATATCCTCCGCATCCGCCAGCGCCTTCCAGCCGTCCGCGCGCGGCTCGTCGATCACCACCTCGCGGTCTTCGGTGGCGGGCGGCGTGATGTCGTAATCGATGGCCCAGCGCGACTTCGTCGTCAGCGTCAGTGTGCCTGCAACCGCTTTCCCGAGCCGGATCCGCGTCACGCCATGGTCGATGCGGCGAATGTCGGTGCGCCCGTCGAGCGCGAAGGTCACAAAACGCGTCGCCCCTTTCGGCAGAAGCGGAAGCTGCGCGTCGCCCGCGAAGTTGGCCGCACCGTCGCCGCCCGTTTCAAACGCCGTGATGATGCCGCCCGGCAGCGCCGCAGCACCGTCATTCGTAAGGCGCACGGCGGCCAGCGGATGGCGCTCGTTCGTGTCCCGCTGATAGATGAAGGTGCGAGTCGCGGCGACATCGGCATCGACGAACGGCACCATCAGCGTGGAGCCGGAGGCGAGCGTCACCTTGCCGGGAAAACGGTAGAGCACCTGAGTGGCGGCTTCCTCGGCCTCGGGTGCCTGCGCGGCGGAGCCGAGAGATTGCGGGGCGTAAAGGTCGGCCTCGCCGTCGGCTTTCTCCATGGCGGCGGCCAAGGCTGGTGCGGGCGCAGCGCGGTAAGCGGGAGCACCCGCGCGCAACGGCTTGCGCATCTCGGCCTCATCCTTCTTCGGCACGATGCGCACGCCAGCCGTGACGGGAATTTCCGGCCGGTCCACGAAGACGGCGGTGTAGAGCTGCTGCCTCAGCGCGACGGGATTGCCCGAAACGAGCGTCAGTTCCACGTCCTTCCAGTCGCCGCCTGTGAGATTTTCGAGGACGCCCCAACCTTGCAGCCGCGCTTTGCCGCCGTCCTTCGGCAGCACGAGCCGGTAGGCGGTCTTCCAGACCGGCGCGGCGACCACATAGCTGAGCGCCGCCGCCTTCGCGTCGCCCGTCAGCGAAATCGAGAGCGTGCGCAGATCCTTCGCGCGGTTGCCGGCGAGACCGGTCAGCGCCTTGTCTACCTGCGCGCGCGTCGCGGGATCGGCGAACCGCAGTGCGGTAAGGTCTTCGAGGATCGCCTGAACCATGCCTTTCGGTGTCAGCAGCGTGAGGCGATGACGTTTGACGACGCCCCCATTATTCGGAAGTTGCGTCACCTCGTCTTCGACGCGGAAAACGCGCCCCGTGGCGTTGACGCTGCCTTCGACCTCGACCTCCGCGCCGACGAGCGCGTTCAGGAGGGCGGCTTGCGACGAGAGCGCGGACTGATCGAAGGGAAGGTCGCGGAAAAGTTCTGCGAGCGGCGTCTTGCCGGGCAGGCTGACGGCTCCGAGCGTACCGGGCGCGGCGAACAGGGTCAGACTTTTCAGCACATCGTCGACCTGATCGACGCGGACGGGGAGAGACAAGGCCCCGCCGGGCGTTACTTCGCCCGCATGGGTAAACTGAGCCAGCCCGCTTGAAGACAGCACAACGCGCTTCAGCGGCAGTTCCGATGCTTCCGCCATGGTAGAAAGTCCTGCAAAAATTACTGCCACGATTATTGGTTTCATGTTTGCGATCCGCGTCATTGCAGAGAAGAACACGCGGCAAAGTGCTCCGCGAATCGGGTGCGAACGGGGCGAAAAGCTGAACGGAGGGGGCCTTTTGGTGGCTCTCGCGGGACCGCCAGGCGCGATCGTTCGCAGCACGTGAGGCTCAAGAACTCGAGGAGGCGCGGGGCTTTTCGGCGCAATTTGGTTCGACAGCGACAGCGCCGGATACGACCGGCTCTGCTGGTGAGATCGACATGCGGGAATGTCGATTCGACCGTTGGCTTCCGAAGCCTGATCGCAACGGGTTGCAAGGCCGGAGCGCGAGCACGAGCGTTTCAAAAAGCGAAAATACGCGAGAGCCCGACGGATCGAGCGGTGAAAACGCGCGACAGACGGAAAAAGCGCGGGGCCGTATCAGGCGCCCGCGCTCAGACTGATTAACTCTACGGACGCGAGGCGCCTCCTCACAGGGAAACCGCTTCGCACTTTTCCTGACGCGCTTAGCCGCCGAGGCGCCCGCTGATATGGGACAGTACGAAATAAATGCGCCCTTCTTCCGAAGCCAGCCTCGACTGAACGCTTCCACCGCGCGGATCGCTGCGGCTCAGATCCTGAAGCATCTTCTCGAAATCGCCGAGGTAGCGCTCGACAATGGAGCGGAAGGTCTTGTCGGTCTCGTATCGCCGCAGGACGCGGTCGACGACGCCCTGGCCCTGACGGCTGTAGAAACCGCGCTGCTTCAGGATTTCCGTCTCGCCGCGCTTCAGCCGCTGCCACACTTCCATCACGCGGCGCTCGTCGATGCACGCAGCGATGTCGCTCATCGTGAAGTCGGAGCCAGAGTCTCCAGCCTCGGGAGCATTGGCGGAACGGGGCGCGAAGGAGCCCGGAAGCCCGGCCTGCTCATCCTTGTCGAAGAAGTTGCCATCGTCCTCGGAAGCACGGGCGAGGAGATCGCCGAGGCTCCAGTTGCCCCGCCGCTCCGCCGCAGGAGGCTCCTGATAAACGGTCTGCACGGGTTGAGGCTGAGGCTGCGGAGGAGGCGGAGCCGGGATAGGATCGGGAAGCGCCTGACGCGCGGGCGGCTGCTCGGGCCAAAGCGCCTTTTCGGATGGCGGCTGGCCGAAATCGTATCCCTGACGCTGGGGCGCGAACGCCTCCTGCTGCGGGGGCAATTGCTGCTGGACCTGCTCGCGACGGTCGGGCGTGGAGACCGCGCTGGAATAAGCATGGCGGTTCGCAAGGTCGGAAAGCGCGTCGAGAGCCGAAAGCTGATCCTGAAGGGCGCGGCGCATCGCGCCAGCGCTCTGCTTGGCGGTTTCCGGCAAGCCTTTCGCGTGGCGCTGAAGCTCGTTCTGCGCCGTTTCGAGATCGACCGCCGCGCGCCGCGTGTTGTCCCGGACCACGCGCGTCGTATCGGAAAACTTGGAGGACAGGGCCGTAAGCTGGCTCGAAACCTGATCCGAAAGCGATGTGAAGTTGGCCTGCAACTCGGATACGGCTTTTTGCGTGTGCTCTTGCGCGTCGGCACGGAGCCGTTCGATTTCGCGGATGGCGACCTGAGACTTTTCCGCCGAGTCCTTGGCAAGAAGTTCCGTCACCTTCCGGGCGCGCAGTTCGGCCTGACTGAGGGACTGCTCCAGCATGTTGGAGTAGCTGTTCATCATGCGGTCGAGTTCGGTCGCGCGAGTCGACAGCGTTTCCATCAACTTGGTGAAGGCGGCCTGCCGGTGCTCCATCATCGTGTCGACTTTTGCGTTCGACATCTCGAAGGTACGGGATGCAGTCGCAAGCGCATTGCCCTGATCCTCGAAGCGCTTCGTCAGACCGCCGAGCTGGGATACGAGGTTCGCCGAAACTTCCTTGAGAACACGCGCCTGATTGGACAGCGCTTCAGAGCCGCTGTTCGAGCGCGCCGCAAGTTCCTCGACCGCGCGCTGAATATTCACGGAACTCGTCGTGACCGCGCGCTCGATGGAGGAAGCCTGCCGCGCAAGCATGTGCTCCATCGACCCGGAGTGCTTGTCCAAGGTCTCGCGAATATTCGCCGAGTGCTTGCCGACGGAAGAGTCGAGCGCCTGTGTCCGGGCGGCAAGCGCCTGGTCGAGCTGCTTCGCGCGCTCCGACAGATTGACTTCGAAATTATGCGTACGGCGGGAAAGGATCGTCTCAAGCCCCTGGATGCGCTCGGCGAGCGTCGTGTCGATCGAGCGCGAATGCTCGCTCAGCACGGTCTGGAGCACGGAGGTCTTGTCGGTAAGCGTGGCGTCGAGAGACTGTGTCTTCTCGGCAAGCGCCGTTTCGAGCGCGGCAAGGTTCCGCGTCGCGCCGTCTATGATACCGCTGAGGCGCGTCTGCTCCGTGCCGAGCTTTTCGAGGAGCACGGGGATTTCGCGGCCGACGCGCTCGCTCATGCCGATGACTGAGGTCACGAGGCTGTTGCCCTTGGCCGAGATCGCGGCAGCCGTGCGGTCCGAAGTTTCCTGAATGGCGCGGGTGACTTCGAGGCTGGAAATGCGCAGCGCTTCCGCCGCCTGCGCGCCATGCTTCGTGAGCTGGTCTGTGATCCGCGCCCCGCGTTCGGCGAGCTTCTCGTCGATCGCGGCGCCGGCTGCCGTGACAGCGGCGGTGATCTTCTGCCCACGTGTCGCGAACGCCTCGGTCATGGTGTTGCTGGCGTGGCCGAGCGACTGCGTCGCCTTTTCGCTGGCGGCGGTGATTTCGCGCGTGACCTGCGAGCCGATGCCGCGCAATGCCTCGCTGACGCGCTCGCTGTTGTTCGCCAGCGCCTCGCGCTCGCTTGCAAGCTCGTTGATGAGGTTGCGGATCCGGTTCTCGTTCTCCGTATAGGACCGTTCGAGCGCCGCGACCTCGTTGTGAACGAGGGCTTCCAGTTCGCCGGCGCGGCCGAGCGCACGGGAAATGGCGTCGTTCATCGCCGCAACCTGGCGACGGACCGTCTGGCCCAGCGACGCGACCGACTGCTCCGCCATGCGATCCGGCTCGGCAAGCCGCACCGCGACCTCGGTCATGGCGGAGGACATGAGGCGCAATTCCTGCGCGCGCCAGACAAGGATCGCCAAGAACCAGAAGAGCGCGATCGGAATCACGACCGTTGCAATGACCCCGAAAACGGCCGGGTTCGCGATCATTTCCGCCGTCGTCTCGGCACCTTCGAAGCTTTTCTGAAAGACCGCCCACGACACGAGCATGCCGAGCGCGAACCAGACGCCCGATGCGGCGAGCGCGATCATGAAGGGTGAGCGCGAGGGCCTCTGCTGAAGGGCGTAGATGAGGCCGCCGATGGACGGCATGTCGTCATTGGCCGGCCTTGCGGCTACCCGCTTCGCGCCGGTCGTGCGGGCGGGAGCGTTGGACGAGATATGAACTGTGCTGTCGTCTTGGTCCGGCTGCACGCGGCGCGGCTGGGGCTGCTGGCCGTCCCGGCCCGCGGGCGACCGTGTGTTGGCGCCCTGAGCAGCTGCATTTTTTTCCAGAGCGTTGCCGCCGGTGACCTTGTCTTTCGCCTCGTCCTCAGGCTTGAGGTCGATGGGCGTCTGAGAGATCGCTTGTTTTTGACTCATCAGGCCGTCCTGACAGCATGTGGTGTGACCAAGATTCCGCCTGCGCCGCAAAAAACACACGTGACGGCGCTACGCATCAACTCCAGGCAGATCGTCATAGCCCCCTCAGACACGCTCACCGAGCGCCGACAAAATCCCATCCAACAGCTTGGCTAACGGACTTTTGAGGCTAAAAAAAGATTACCTGAAGACACGCAGTTTTAATGAAGCATCGAAACTTTTCCACTGAAACAATGCGTATTCATTCAGTGTCATAGTGCGATTCGAGCCGCGGGGATGAAAGCGGAAGCGGCTCGTGCGTGAAAACCACAGGTTTTTTTTACGGCGGAGGACAACTTCCGGCCCGGTGCGGAGGCGCGACGGCCGCTGCGATTGGCTCCCGGAAATTTCCCCCCATCTCTCCTGCATAGAAGGCTCGCCAAGGGATTTGGGCATGATCAAGGTCACATTCATCGAACATAACGGTACGGTTCACACGGTCGACGGCGAGCCGGGCCAGACGCTGATGGAAACGGCGGTCAAACACACCGTACCCGGCATCGTCGCCGAATGTGGCGGCGCGTGCTCCTGCGCAACCTGTCACGTCTATGTCGACGAGACCTGGAAGGACAAGACCGGCGCGCCCTCCGAGATGGAAGAGGATATGCTCGACTTCGCGTTCGACGTGCGGGCATCGAGCCGCCTCAGCTGTCAGATCCGGCTCAAGCCAGAGCTTGACGGACTCGTCGTGCGCATCCCAGAATTCCAGAACTGATGCAGGGGGGAGAATGGCCTTGGATATGAATGTCGGGCTCGGCGCGGGCGGCGGCGCGGAAATCCGGACGGATGCGCTCATCATCGGCGCGGGGCCTGTCGGCCTTTTCGCCGTGTTTGAACTCGGGCTCGTCGATATCAAGGCGCATGTGATCGACATCCTCGACAAGCCGGGCGGCCAGTGCGCGGAGCTTTACCCCGAGAAGCCGATCTACGACATTCCGGCGCATCCGACGATAACAGGGCAGGCGCTCACGGATCGGCTTCTCGAACAGGCCCGTCCATTTGAACCCACATTTCATTTCGGGCAGCGCGTCGAAGCGCTGAGAAAGACGGATGGCGGCTTCGAGGTGGAAACGGACCTCGGCACCCGGTTTCGCGCAAAGGTGGTTGTGGTCGCGGCGGGCGGAGGTTCGTTTACGCCGAAGCGTCCGCCCCTCCAGGGGATCGAATCTTACGAAGGCGCATCGGTTTTTTACGCGGTGCGCAAGATCGACGCATTCCGTGACCAGGCGGTTCTGATCGTCGGCGGTGGCGACTCCGCGCTCGACTGGACGCTGAACCTGCAGCCGATCGCGAAGAGCGTGACGCTGATTCACCGGCGCGAAGAGTTTCGCGCCGCCCCCGACTCGGTGAACAAATTGCGCGAGCTTCTCGCCGACGGGTCCGTGCGTTTCATTCAGGGCCAGCTTACGAAGCTGAACGGCGACAACGGCATGCTGCGCTCGGTCACGGTTCGCGGCCCCGTCGGTGGCGTGGAACTCGAATATGAAGTCGAGGCGGAACGGCTCCTGCCATTCTTCGGGCTGACGATGAAGCTCGGCCCCATCGCCAATTGGGGGCTGAACCTCAACGAAAATCAGATCGCCGTCGATACGGCGCGGTTCGAGACGTCGGAGCCTGGCATCTTCGCCATCGGCGACATCAACGCCTATCCCGGCAAGCTGAAGCTCATCCTTTCAGGTTTTCACGAAGCCGCGCTGATGGCGCAGGCCGCGCAGAAGATCGTCTATCCCGACAAGCGATCCGTCTTCCAGTACACGACGTCGTCATCGAGCCTTCAGCGCAAGCTCGGCGTTATCTGACAATGCCCGCGAGCGGCCTCGCGGGCATTGTCGCCTGTTATTTGCTGGACGGATTCTCTATTTTCCCGCCTCGATCTCGGCGAGCGCCTGCCCCGTCAGTTCGAGAATCTTGCGGCGCAAAGCCTTGTCGTCGACGGCAACGCCCTTTGCCTTGAAATCGGTCAGAACTTTCGCGATGACGTCCTCATCGCCCGGTTCCAGAAAGTCGGCGCGGATCACATCCTTGGCGTAGGCATCGGCTTCGGAGCCGGAGAGCCCCAATTGCTCGGCCGCCCAAAGGCCGAGATAGCGATTGCGCCGTGCCGTCGCCTTGAAGCGCAGATCCTCGTCGCGGGCGAATTTGGCTTCGAAAGCGTTTTCGCGGTCGTCGAATGTCGTCACGGAAGAGTCCTCCCCTCGGCCACGCTTGCGAGGACTTTAAGACTGCCGCTCGCGAAGCCATCTTTGATGAATGCCTTGCCTGAACACCTTAGCATGGATACCGTTGGTTGGCTCGAAGTCAACATGGCCATCCCATCAATTTCGGAATCGTTCTGGATTTGGGACGCGAGAGCGCGTTTTGCCAGCGGATTTCGTGTGGACGCGTGACAACGCACCAAATATGCGCTTCAAGTACCGACAATGACATCCGCCACGATTATTTCCTTCTTGAGAAGGGGGTCTACTACCATGAACAATCGCCGCCGCCGCATCTACGAAGGAAAGGCGAAGGTTCTCTATGAAGGGCCGGAGCCCGGCACCCTCATCCAGCACTTCAAGGACGACGCGACCGCGTTCAACGCCCAGAAGCATGAGCGCTTCGAAGGCAAGGGCGTGCTGAACAACCGGATTTCCGAGTACATTTTCAGCCGCCTGAACGAGATCGGCGTGCCGACTCATTTCATCCGTCGCCTTAACATGCGCGAGCAACTGATCCGCGAAGTGGAGATCATCCCGCTCGAAGTCGTGGTGCGAAACGTCGTCGCGGGATCGCTCGGCACGCGCCTCGGGCTCGAAGAGGGCATGCAGCTTCCGCGCTCCATCATCGAGTTCTATTACAAAGCCGACAAGCTGAACGATCCGATGGTGACCGAAGAGCACATCACCGCCTTCGGCTGGGCCGCGCCGCAGGAAATCGACGAGATGATGGCGCTCGCGCTTCGAATCAACGATTTCCTTTCCGGTCTGTTCCTCGGCATCGGCATCCGCCTCGTCGACTTCAAGGTCGAGTTCGGCCGCATCTACGATCCCGATGGGCAGGTGCGCATCGTGCTCGCCGACGAGATCAGCCCCGACTGCTGCCGCCTCTGGGACATCGAGACGAAGGACAAGCTCGACAAGGACCGCTTCCGCCGCGACATGGGCGGGCTTCTCGAAGCCTACTCCGAGGTTGCAAGGCGACTCGGCATTCTTGTCGACAACCCCGCGCCGAAGCCGAAAGGCCCGGTGCTCGTGCAATCGAAGTAGCTAGATATCGATCAATGCCGGAGACGACAATGAAGGCGCGCATTACCGTAACCCTCAAGAACGGGGTGCTCGACCCGCAAGGGCGCGCCATCGCGAACGCGCTTCATTCGCTGGGCTTTGGCGGCGTCGAGGATGTGCGCCAGGGCAAACTCATCGAAGTGGAGTTGAAGGCTGCGGACGAGGCGGCGGCGCATACCGAACTTGACGCCATGTGCCGCCAGCTTCTCGCGAACCCCGTGATCGAAAACTACAGGGTCGAACTTCTATGAAGTCTGCCGTCATCGTCTTTCCCGGCTCGAACTGCGATCGCGACGCGGCCGTGACGCTCGAAGCCGTGACGGGCGTGAAGCCCGTCATGGTCTGGCATGGCGACGAGGCCCTGCCGAAAGTCGACCTCATCGTGTTGCCGGGCGGATTCTCCTATGGAGACTATCTGCGCTCGGGCGCGATGGCGGCGCAGTCGCCCATCGTGCGCGCAGTGAAGGCCGAAGCGGAGCGAGGCGTCGCCGTGCTCGGCATATGCAACGGCTTCCAGATCCTGACAGAGACGGGGCTTCTTCCCGGCGCGCTCATGCGCAACAGCGGCCTCAACTTCATCTGCCGCGATGTCGACCTGATAGTGGAGCGCACAGATACGGCCTTCACCAACGCCTACACGCAAGGCGAACGCGTTACGATCCCCATCGCTCACAAGGACGGCTCCTATTTCGCGGAAGACGAGACGCTGAACCGGATCGAGGGCGAAGGACAGGTGGTGTTCCGCTATGCGCCGACCCCGGAGGGCGCAAGCGGAAATCCGAACGGTTCCCGCCGCGACATCGCTGGCCTTATCGACCGCACCGGGCGTATCATGGGGCTCATGCCGCACCCTGAACGCGCAGCCGATGCCGCTCTAGGCGGAATCGATGGCCGTCGCCTGTTCGAATCGCTTACACGGACTTTGAACTAGCGAGTCAAACTTTTGCGTCTCCAAGGGTCAACCGCTCCAGCGAAAGGATCGCCATCATGAGTTTCGACGACGAAGTTGATGAAGTGAAGCGCGAGATGCAGACCGCCAAGCTCGACCCCGAGGCTCGCCGCGAGACCGCCGCGAAGCTCGTCGAGCGTCTGAACGAGCAGATCGCCTCGAAGCGGCTGGACTTCGTCCTCGCCGAAGCCGAGGGCGACCCCATCGTGCAGATCAAGTACAAGCCGGACAGCGAGACGCTCGCCAACGTCTATATCCACGAGGACGGCAGCATCACGTTCCAGGCCGCCGGCATATCCGACGAGGCGGACGACGATGACGACGATTCCGGCTATTTCCCCAGCTATGTCGAATACATGGACGAAGAGGAATTCCTCGAAGACGCGTATGACATGCTGAAGGTCGGTTTGGCCGAATATGAACTCGACCGCGAGCAGCGCTCCGTCTGAGCCTGCCATCGCAAGCTGCTTCATGGCCGGACGCGTTCCGGCCATGCTGATCGCTCGGGCGGACAGGCCGGGCGGTTGTTAGTTGTTGCCGGTCAACCCGTGCGCACGCGTTTCGAGTGCCGGTTGATCTCGTGTTTGGAAGAACGACCTCGCCTCAAGACCGGGCATGCCCGCCAAGCGGGGAGATGGGCCGCGCTCTGAAGTGGCCCGCGACAGGATCATCTCTATGCCCGCCACCCATGACGCCATCATCGCCACCGAAGAAACGGCCGCCGCTCACCGCATGGGCGCGGACGAATTCCGCCTCGCCTGCGAGAAGCTCGGGCGCGCGCCGAACCTCACCGAACTCGGTATCATTTCGGTGATGTGGTCGGAGCACTGCTCCTACAAGTCGTCGCGCGTGTGGCTGAAGAAGCTGCCGACGACCGGGCCGCACGTCATCTGCGGCCCCGGCGAAAACGCTGGCGTGATCGATATCGGCGACGGACAGGCGATCATCTTCAAGATGGAAAGCCACAACCACCCGTCCTTCATCGAGCCTTATCAGGGCGCGGCGACGGGCGTCGGCGGCATTATGCGCGACGTGTTCACCATGGGCGCGCGCCCCATCGCATTGCTGAATGCGCTGCGTTTCGGCGAACCGGACCACCCGAAGACGCGCCATCTCGTGGCGGGCGTCGTGGCCGGCATCGGCGACTACGGCAACTGTATGGGCGTGCCGACCGTGGGCGGCGAGACGAATTTCGACGCGCGCTACAACGGCAATATCCTCGTCAACGCGATGTGTGTCGGCCTCGCGGATGCGAACCGCATCTTCTATTCGGCGGCTGCGGGCGCGGGTAATCCCGTCGTCTATGTCGGCTCGAAGACCGGCCGCGACGGCATCCACGGCGCAACCATGGCTTCCGCTGAGTTCGACGACAATTCGCAGGAGCAGCGCCCCACCGTGCAGGTGGGCGATCCGTTCGCCGAGAAGCTCCTGCTCGAAGCCTGCCTCGAACTCATGGCCGAAGACGCGATCCTCGCCATTCAGGACATGGGCGCGGCTGGCCTGACCTCCTCGTCGGTCGAAATGGCGGCGAAGGGCGGCTCCGGCATCGAACTGAGTCTCGACCTCGTGCCCCAGCGCGAGGAGGGCATGACGGCCTACGAGATGATGCTCTCCGAGAGCCAGGAGCGCATGCTCATGGTGCTGCGCCCCGGCTCGGAGGGGCTGGCCGAACGCATCTTCAGGAAGTGGGAACTCGATTTCGCCGTGATCGGCACGACCACCGACACCGGGCACCTCGTGCTGCGCCACAAGGGCGCAACCGTGGCCGACCTGCCGACCGGCATCCTCGCGGACGAAGCTCCGGTCTACAACCGTCCCATCGCGCCGAAGCCCGTGCCCGCCGTCATCCCGTCGGAGAATGTGCCCGCGCCGAACAGCCTCGGCGACGCGCTGGTCGCGCTCATCGGGTCGCCGCATCTGTGCTCGCGCCGCTGGATCTGGGAGCAGTACGACCACATGGTCATGGACGATACCGTGGTGCGTCCCGGCTCGGACGCGGCCGTGGTTCGTATCCACGGCACGAACAAGGCCGTCGCGCTTTCGACGGACGTCACGCCGCGCTATTGCTACGCCGACCCGTTCGAGGGCGGCAAGCAGGCCGTCGCGGAGACGTGGCGAAACATCACCGCATCCGGTGGCAAGCCGCTCGCCATCACCGACTGCATGAATTTCGGCAATCCCGAGCGCCCGGAGATCATGGCGGAATTCGCCCGCGCCATCGAGGGGATGGGCGAGGCTTGTCGCGCGCTCGAATATCCCGTCGTGTCCGGCAACGTATCGCTCTACAATGAAACGAACGGCGAAGGCATCCTGCCCACGCCCGCGATCGGCGGCGTTGGGCTCATCGCCGATGTCTCGCGCGTGGCGACGGTGGCGCTTAAGCCCGGCGACGAGGTCGTGGTGGTGATCGGCGCGGAAACCGGCCATCTCGGACAGTCGCTCTATCAGCAGCACGCAACCGGCCGCGTCGAAGGGGCGCCGCCACCCGTCGATCTCGATGCCGAGAAGCGCGCGGGGGATTTCGTGCGTGGCCTTGTCGAGGCAGACGTTACGAGCACCGTTCACGATATTTCGGACGGAGGCGCGCTCGTCGCCCTCGCTGAAATGGCCATCGCCGGGCGGCGCGGGCTGACCTATGTTCCAGCCGAAAGCCTCGCACCCCATGCCGCCGCCTTTGGCGAGGAGCAGGGCCGCTATCTCGTCGGCCTGTCTCGCAAGGAAGCCTTGCGCGTCCTCACCGATGCGAAGACCGGCGGTATATCCGCGCGCGTCGTGGCCGAAATTGGCGGCGATGCCATCGTGATCGGCGGAGAAAAGCCGGTGCCGCTCGCCGAGCTTCGCGGCGCGCATGAAGAATGGCTGCCCGCCTACATGAGCGGAAAGCGGTAGGGACATCTTGTTGCGAAGCACGCGCTTCATGCAGATCGCAAGACGGGCGCTTGCGCGGTAAGCCCCGGTTTCATCAGAAGATCGGGCATGAGCATCGCTAACGGCACGAGCGGATTTCCCGCAACACGCGTCAAAGCCAAGGGCAAGATCGTGCCCTCGATTCCCGGAAAGCGGATAAGTTCGGCCTTCCGGCAAGACCGGTGGCGGCGTTTGCGGGGCAATCGGTCTGCCCGGAAGCCATGTGACTGGGGGGCGCCCCAAGCCCGTGCCGGTTAAGCGGCCTCAGTCAGACGGTTCCGGCTGAAGGGCACATCTTGCAAAGCGTGTGTGTCTCGACGCGATCGACCTTCCCACAGACGCCGCCGACCTTGCCGCTTGCTACCGGCAAAAGTGGGCGCGTTGAAAAAGCGCAAGGGCACCGAGAGCTATCGCCGGCAGGCTCCCGCGCAGGGCGAACGACGCGCCACGAAAGCCTCAAGACATCATCATCTGTTGTAAGAATGGTCGGAGTGGAGTGATTCGAACACTCGACCCCCTCGTCCCGAACGAGGTGCGCTACCAGGCTGCGCTACACTCCGACATGATCGCATCGATACGATGCGAAAGGCAGGGCGTCCGGTCGTCCCGAACGCGTTTGCCGTATATACCCGCCTCGCTGCCGTATCGCAAGCGCTGAAAAGGCGTTTGTTTCAATTTCTTGAACGCGGCCTTGTCGCGCGTTTCTGCTGTCCTGTCGGGGACGTCGTGTAACTCGCCCCGGCGACATGTCGAGCATCACGCTGTTCGAAGGCGGGCAGACACAAAGCGCGCGACGCGCTAGCAAAGGAGGGCGGGCCGCGCCATGGAGGCGAGCCGGGACGTGTTCTTCTCACGGGCGGCCATCTTCACCTTGGCCGCGTAAATCGCGAGGCAGTCGGAAAATTCGGAGGCTTTTTCCGGCGAAAGCTGAATGAAAGCGAGTGCCTCTCCGTCGCGATCCTCGATCTGGATGGTAATCTTCTTGTCGGCATCCTCCGCCCAAGCCCGAATGACCGCCGGTTCGCGCTTCGAGTGATCCTTTTTCATACTGCTTCCCCTTTACGAGTACCTGTGCCGACCAGCCCGATGCCCGGCCACACGCAAAAGTAAGCAAAGAATGTGCCCATTCCACGTCAAAGCGTTAACCAACGTTTCATTTCGATCAAGGGCGGGCGACACTTGGCGAAGCCGCATCGAGAAAGCTCATGCGACTTCCGCCAGATTGCATCAGTTGCCGCTGTAGAAGGGGTTCGACGGAACCGAATTCGCGGCATTCTGCACGGTTTGCGTGGCAGCGCGCGAGCCTTCCTTAACCGTCTTGACCGTCAATTCGCGCAGTTCCTCCAACTGACGGCTGAACGCTTCCATCTGATCGCGGAGATGGGCGTTTTGCAGTTCGACGATCTCGCTCAGATGTTTCGCATCGGTCAGCTTGAGCGCGAGGCTGAAATTCGCATCGGCGTTCTGGCGGGTGAAGGCCGCGATCCTTTCGTTAAGCTGCTTGAGGCCATCGGCGGCGGGAACGGACGACGTGTCCACACCCTGAATAAGCTTTTCGCTCGACGCTGCGAACGTGTCGAACGCCTTCTGCGCCTGCTCGATGCTCGTCTTGAGAATGCTGCGAACGGAATCGGGAAGTTCGCCGAAATTGGGTGTATCGGTCATGTTCGTTCTCCCTTTGATTTGCCCGGCGAAGTCGAAACGGGTTAATTGCCGTATTCCGCGATGCGCGCGGATACGGTTAATATCCTGAATATTGAAGATATGCGGCAATTTAGCAAGCGCTCGCGGTGTTTTCTTTGGCACGGGCGGCAAATTCTTCGTGTCGCGTTTCAGACGCGTCCCTCGCGCGGGACCGGGACATTATGGGGGAAAACCGACGTCGGCGGCTTCACCGATCAACCGATCCGGGATGTCCATTGCTTAGAAGTCGGAACGCTGGTAGGTGCCCGCCTATCACCTCAGCCGGACGGGCGCGTTTCGCCGCCTGAAGGCGCACACGCCCCGGCGATTGTCATTTTAAGCTATTCAGCAGGCGATACCGGAGCGTTGTCGCTCGATGGCAACTTGGTACTGGGCTTAGGCTATTGGACCTTTTTGCCCTTCTCGTCATCGTCCTTCGTCGTACCGATGGCGCGGGAGACCCAGTCCGGACGGCAACGGGTGTCCTGGTTCACGTTCTTGTTGAACCTGTCGATGTTGCCCTTGTCGTCTGTCCATTCACCGTTGCGGCAATATTCCTTGCGCTTGGCTTCGGCGTCTTTCTTGGCCTGCTTCTTGGCTTCTTCGGGATCGGTAGGCCATGCCTGCGCGGCGGCCATCTGCGGCGCTTCGCCCGGAACGGGCAGCGGCGCATGCGCCGGCGGCATGACGAGGGGAGCGCGTTCCTGAAGGTTCGGCTCGGGCGCCGGCTTGCCCATCAGGGTTTCCTTGACGTTCACGCCGGCAGCATCGAGCAGGGGCGCGTTAATTTCGAGATCCGGCCCGCCATCGCAGCCAGCCAGAACCACGGCAAGCGCAAACGCCGCCGATACGCCAATCACGCCTTTTCGCGATGCGAACATGGTTTGCCGCCCCCGATTCCCGTCCAAACCGAGCGTTAGGCTTGGTTTCCGGCTTCTTTATGGCTTGATTTTAACGAGTCGTAAAGGAGCCCTCCGACGCCTGCCACGATGGCGATGTCGGCGAGGTTGAAGACATACCAGCTGAACGAGCCCATGTGGAAATGGAAGAAGTCCGCGACTGCGCCATACTGCATCCGGTCGATGGCGTTGCCGAGCGCACCGCCCATGATAAGGCCGACCGCCACCGCCGAAAGCCGTGTCTGCATGTGCGCCAGCCAGAGGAAGAGCGCGAGCGTCGCGGCAAGCGCGAACCCGATCAGAAGCCATTGGCCGGCGGCGTCGTCCTGCTTGAAAAGCCCATAGGACACGCCGCGATTCCACACGAGCACGATGTCGAAAAACGGCGCGACGACAACTTTCGCGGTCTCTCCCGTCTGAAAGAAGGCGATCGTCCACGCCTTCTGAACCTGATCCACGAGAAGGGTCGCGGCGGCGAAGATGAGGCCTGTCAGGCTATATGATCCCCAGATTCTCATCGGTGCCTCGAAGACCTGATGCGGCAGACGAAGCCTCTCTAGCCGAGCAAACCCGCCCACACAAGCGCCGCGCTTGGATGAAAAGGCCCCGGACGCCTTGAGAACGACAGGTGACAGCCGCACGGGGCCGGTCTATAAGCGCCGCCTAGAAGGGGGGACGGAAACGATGAGCCAGACGATCATCTCCATGAAGTGGGGCAAGCGTTACGGCCCGGATTACGTCAACCGTCTCCATTCCATGATCCGCCGCCACACCGCTCGCCCGACCCGTTTCGTCTGCTACACGGACGACGTGGAAGGCATAGACGAAGGTGTCGAAACCTACCCGCTCCCGCATATCGAACTGCCCGAAAAGCAGCGCTGGTGGCCCTGGCGCAAGATTTCGCTCTGGCAAAGGGAACTCGACGGGATTTCGGGCGAGGTGCTTTTTCTCGATCTCGACGTCGTCATCACCGGCAGCCTCGACGATTTCTTCGATTACAAGCCGGGGCATTTCTGCGTGGCGCGCAACTGGACGCAGCCGAAAGAGCGAATCGGCAACACGTCCGTTTATCGGTTCCCGGTCGGCGGCCACCCCTACCTCTACGACCGCCTGATGAGCGATTTCGACCTCTATTACGGAAAATATCGCAACAGCCAGACGTTCATTTCCCGCGAAATCAGCGACATGGAGTTCTGGCCGGATGCCTGGTGCCACAGCTTCAAGCACAGCCTGATCCCGAAGTGGCCGCTCAATCTCATCAAGACCCCTCCGCTGCCAGCGGGAACGAAGGTGGTGGCCTTCACAGGCAAACCCGATCCGGACGAGGCAGTCGTCGGGAGATGGCCGCGCGACCATTGGTATCATGTGTTCTACAAGCAGGTGCGGCCGACGCCGTGGATCGCGGAACACTGGCGCTGATTCGTGTTTTGATGCGGCGAATTACGGCCTTGCGCGAGCGGTTTTGTTTAACAAAACGTTGCAAAAGCGGGCTAGATAAGGTGGCGTCAGCCGACGTTGCGGCGAAATGGTACTAACACGTTGTTCAGCCAGCGTTTGCGAACGTAGAAGTGGATTACTATCTCTTCCCCGCAAGCATGCGTTTTCGTCACTGCTCACGAAAAATCGATTATTTTTTGGGCATATATAGACGTAGGTAGGATGACACGCTGCACTCGACACGCTATTCGAGTATTTCGTTTGCGGGCACAAACGAGCACGAAAATTGCGGCGTCAGATCGCGAAAGCAGGTGGGAGGCAGAATTATGAACTTTATGCCGCAGCGTTTCTGGGGGGTGGCGCGCACTCCACTGGCTGCGCCCGCCGACCATCCGCTCGTCAATTACGGCCGGATCGGGATTCTGCTCGTCAACCTCGGGACGCCGGATGGCACGGGTTATTGGCCCATGCGCCGCTACCTCAAGGAATTCCTTTCCGACCGGCGCGTGATCGAAGCCAATTCCGTCGTCTGGTGGCTGATCCTCAACATGGTCGTTCTAACCAAGCGCCCCTTTACGTCCGGCGAAGCCTATCGCTCCGTCTGGAACTCCGAACGCGACGAGTCGCCGCTCCGCACCATTACGCGCAGCCAGAGCGAAAAGATCAGCGCTCTTCTTGCGCGCGACCCGCGCATCGAAGTCGACTGGGCAATGCGCTACGGTAATCCGAGCATCAAGTCGCGGCTCGAAGCGCTTCAGGAAAAAGGCTGCGACCGCATCCTGATCTTCCCGCTTTATCCTCAATATTCGGCGGCTACGACCGCAACCGCGTGCGACAAGGTCTTCGACGCATTGAAGGAAATGCGCTGGCAGCCGACCATTCGCGTGGTTCCCCCCTATTTCGAAGACCCCGACTATATCGATGCCCTTGCGGCATCCACGAAGTCGCGCATAGCCGCGCTCGATTTCGAACCGGAGGTGGTGATCTCGTCTTTTCACGGGCTGCCGCGCTCCTACACGGACAATGGCGACCCCTATTACTGTCACTGCGCGAAAACGGTGCGTCTTCTTCGCGATGCGCTCGGCTGGTCCGAGAGCCGCCTCTTGCTGACCTTCCAGTCGCGCTTCGGTTCGGCGGAGTGGCTACAGCCCTACACGGCAGACACCATCGCGGAACTGGCGCAAAAGGGCGTGAAGCGCGTGGCGGTGATCACACCCGGCTTCTCTTCCGATTGCATCGAAACGCTGGAGGAGATGGGCATCCAGGGCGCCGAGATCTTTACCGAGAACGGCGGCGAGAAATTTGCTGCCCTGCCTTGCCTGAACGATTCGCACGAGAGCATCGACGCGCTGACGACGATCATCAAGCGCGAGCTTTCCGGCTGGGTCGACTTCTAAAGCTCGCGTGCGGAAAGGTGCGCGCATTTGAGTGGATCAAAAGCGGATACGCTTCAGCCACGATGAATTCAGCAGGCGGCAGCCGGGAGGCTGTGTCGCTAAAAGAATATTAGGCCGCACCGGTTTTTGCGCCACCTTGGTCCGCCGGCGTTTGTTACCTTGGGAAGAAGGCGTCAACGGCGGCCGTTGTTTCGCGCCCGCGGTATCACTTGCCGATGACCCGGCACTTCTGCGATCATCCGTCCGGCAATGAGTTCCACGCCCCCCCCGGCTCAGGAAATTTGCGGATTCTGGAAGCGCAAACTTGACGGCAGAATTGAGCGCGTCATGTCTCAAACCGCAAACTTATCGGAAGCGGCCGGGTTCCGCTATCTCGGCGGACAAGTCGACATGAGTTGGGGTGCGTCCGGTCCAGCGTAAAGCGGATACGCTTCGGGATCATCTGCGGCAACAAGCCGGCGCGTTGAGCAGAAGGCGTGCCCAACGGCAGCGCAAGTGAGGGAAACCGGATGACATCTGCGAATATCGTGCCCGTTTTGCTGCTCCTCGTCTCCAACGTCTTCATGACGTTCGCCTGGTACGGCCATCTCAAATTCACCGACCGGCCGCTCTGGATCGTGATCCTGGTGAGCTGGTCCATCGCTTTTTTCGAATATTGCCTCGCTGTCCCGGCGAACCGCATCGGGAGCACCGTTTATTCCGGCGCAGAACTGAAGGCGATTCAGGAAGTTATCACGCTCATCGTCTTTGCGGTGTTCGCGATCACCTATCTCGGCGAACGGTTCACAATCAATCACGTTATCGGGTTTAGCTTCATTGCGCTGGGCGCATTCTTCGTTTTCAAGGGACCGATCTCGTAAGAGGGCGCGGGGGATGTCGACGTTTGACGCTTGGACGCCGGGCCAGAAGCGGGCTATATCGAAAGAACGAGGAAATCCCGATGTCGCAGGTTGCATGACCTTTAATCCGTTCCGCTCAGCCAAACGCTTCCTTAAGCCCTACTCCAAGGCAGTGGGCGGCAGCTACCGTCGATGGCGACACGACCTTGACGGGCGCGCGCCGGAACGCATCAGGCGGCGTGCGAACAAGGTGCTCGACTATTTCGACCTGTACTTCATGGATCACCACTTTTTCCGCTCGATCTATTCAAATCGGCATCAGATCGCGCCCGGCGTCTGGCGTTCCGCGCAACCGAGTCCGGCGCATATCGCGTGGCTCGCAGCGCGCGGCATCAAGACCGTCGTCAACCTGCGCGGCGAGCGCGATTGCGGCAGCTACCGGCTCGAAGCGGAAGCGTGTGAGCGTCACGGCATCCGGCTGATCAACTTTCAGCTGCAATCGCGAATGGTGCCGCAGGCTGACGTGATCCGGCAGGCGCGCGCGCTATTCGACGAGATCGAATATCCGGTGCTGTTTCATTGCAAATCCGGCGCGGACCGTGCCGGGATGATGGCCGCGCTCATCATGTACATGAAGGAGGGACAGCCCATCGAGCAGGCGGCGAAGCAGCTCAGCCTCAAGTTCGGGCACATCCGCAGTTCTGAAACCGGCGTTCTCGACTATCTCTTCGAGCGCTACCTCGCCGACAACACCGAGGAGCCGATGACGTTCTTCGAGTGGGTGGAAACGCGCTACGATCCGGGCGAAATCAAGCGCAACTTCAAGCCGAGCCACTGGGCGAATTTCGTGGTCAACCGCGCCCTTCAGCGCGAATAGGCGGCGGCTGGAGCACGGCATTTCAAGGCAAAGCGTTTTGCGCAAAGCCAACGCAACATACCGATTGCTTGCATTGTCCCGATGTCAGGCGCCTCGCCTGAAACCCGCAATGGCACGTTGCACCCATCACGCGGCGCTTTCCCGGGCCTCTTTTTCCTGCTTTCCCGCTTCCGCCGCGATGCGCGTCGCATAGTCCTGATCTTCAAGGGTCAGCATCTGCGACCTGCACAATTGCGCGTAGGCGCCATCGCGCGCGAGAAGCTCGGCATGCGTGCCCTTCTCGGTGATGCTCCCCTCCTCCATCACGCAAATCATGTCCGCGTTCTTCACCGTGGAAAGCCGATGCGCGATGACGAGGGTGGTGCGCGTCTCGCTGAACCTCGCGAGCGCGTCCTGCACGAGCCGCTCCGATTCCGCATCCAGCGCGCTCGTCGCTTCGTCGAGCAGCAGAATGGGTGCGTCGCGCAGGATCGCGCGGGCGAGCGCCAGACGCTGACGCTGGCCGCCGGACAAACGGAGGCCCCGGTCGCCCAGACGCGTCTCGTAGCCCTCGGGCAGCCGCGTTATGAAGTCGTGCGCGTTGGCTGCCTTCGCGGCAGCGATAATCTCGTCGCGGGTTGCGTCGAGCCTGCCCAGCGCGATATTCGCCGCCACGGTGTCGTCGAAAAGCGTGATGTCCTGACTCACGAGCGCCATCTGATCGCGGATCGAATCCACCGTGACTTCGCGGAGAGTCTGGCCGTCAATCGCGATCTGGCCGCTCTGCGGATCGTAGAGACGGGGCACGAGATTGAAGATCGTCGACTTGCCGGCGCCGCTTTTGCCGACGAGCGCCACGGTGGTGTTGGATTCGACAGTCAACGAGAAATCCCGCACTGCGTTCGGGCCGTCGTCGCTATAAGAAAATGAGACGTTGTCGAAGACGATCCGGCCGCCGCCGGTGAGGATCAGCGGTTTGGCGTCCGGCGGCGAAACGACGACAGGCTTTTCATTGAGAACGTCATAGAAGCGCTCGGCGGCGGCGAGCCCCTCCTGGATGCGGTTGTTCAGGTTTCCAAAGGAGCGGATCGGCTGGGCCGCCATGAGCAGCGCCGCGATGAAGCCCGTGAAATCCCCCACGGTCTTCGAATCCTGCGAGATGCGGTAGGCCGCGAGCCCCACCACACCGGCAACGGCGAGGCCGCCGAAAACTTCGAGGATCGGGTTCAGCGCCGCCTTTATGCGAACGGTTTTGCGCTGAAACTCCACCGCTTTTTCGAGCTGATCGCTCACGCGATCGTAGGAATACTGTTCGAGGCGGTAAGTCTTGATCAGCCGCAGCGAGGAAAGATGCTCGATCAGAACGGCGGTTGTGGTGCCGATCTGAGCCCAGCCGCGCGATGCGTATTTCCGAACGATGCGCCCGACTTGCGCAATGGGAAAAGCGACCAGGGGGTAGAACAGGAGAATGACGAGCGTCATCACCCAGTCGAGATAGATCATCGAGACGACGAGCGAGACGACGGTGAGGACATCGCGAATCGCGACCGTGAACACCGTCATGATTGCGCCTTGAACCGTGTTGAGATCGCCGTTGACGCGCGTCAGGAGGTTGCCCGGCGGCTCGCTGCTCAACCGCGCGAAATCGGCCCGCATGAGATGCGCATAAAGGCGCTTCTGCATGTCGAGGCCAAGCGTGATGCTGATCCGGTTCGTATAGACGGCCTGGAGATAGTCGAGCAGCCCCTTCAGCGCCGTCACACCCACCATCCCGAGCATGATCATCCAGAGGTAGCCCATGTCGCCCTTGGCGAGCAGATCGTAGGAATATTTGATGACGATGGGATAGAGGCCGGTAACGCCCGCAAGGATCGAAATCAGGATAAACGCACCGATGAGCCGCCACAGGTAGGCCCTGATGTGATCGATCCAAAGCTGGCGTATGAGCCAGCGCGAGCTTTTATGGATCGGGCGACTGTGAGGGCGTTTCGACATGTAACCGCGCGAGAGTGAAGCGCGACGACAAGGCCGCGCACAAGCCTTTGCGCCAGCTTGCACAAGTGTCGTTCGCTGTCAAACGGCCCTCCACCGGCGGTCGACAAGGGCGCGAATGTCGCCCGAATGGGCCCGTGCCCTCCAACGAGGCCCGGCAGAACCGACGTGCCGCATGCCGCAAAAAGAAAACGGCCCTCGAAAGGGCCGTTCGGAGCGATGAGAGGGAGGCGCTACCAGCGCGAACCCCAGCGCCAATGGCTGTGACGCGGGCCGTGGCCCCAACCCGGACGCGGACCCCAACCGGGACCACGCCAACCGGGACCGCGCGAGCCCCAGCGCCAATGGCTGCGGGCGCGGTTATGCCAGCCGCCCGAACCCCAGCGCCAGTGCTGAACCTTCACCACCGCGTCTGCTTTGGCGACCTCGCTCTGAATGACCGAGGCTTGAGAAGAAACGGGAGCAGCCTGCACGGACGCTCCAAACAGAGCCGTGCATGCGACCGCAATCGCAACGACGTATTTCTTCATTTGAACAGACCTTGTTTAAACGCTCCTTTTCTCGGCACACTGAGTATATGGTATGCAAAAAAGAAATCCAGCCCCCCCGAACATGACATTCTTTTTATGGAGTGGGGCGTCTGCGGTCGCAGATTGGACATATCTCCGCCAAGATCGCCGGCGCCCTTCTGCGCCCTAGACCACCTAAAATGTTTCAGTGGAATCAATGGAATAGGGAAAGCCCGGCAGAAGGACCATCGTGTGGCGTCGCATCCCACCCGCGGATTCGGGCAAAATAAAACCTGCGGTCGAGCAGAGCACTCAACCGCAGGTTAAAAGATCTTCCTATGCGCCTAAAAAACGCAGGTGCTTCCGCGACGCAGTTTAGCGGCGCGAACCCCAGCGCCAATGGCTGCGGGCACGATTGTGGAAGCCGGGGCCGCCCCAACGCGGACCGCGCGAACCGTGCCGCCAATGGCTGCGGTCGCGCCCGTGAAAGCCGCGAGAACCCCAGCGCCAGTGCTGAACCTTCACCGTCGCGCCCGTAACGACGGCTTCGGCCTGAAGCATGGGTGCCACGGACGAAGCGGGCGCGGCCTTGGCCGAAAGTCCAAATAGTGCGCCGAACGTAATTACGGCAGCGAATGCAAATGCCTTCATGAGAAAATTCCCTCTCG
Source organism: Rhodomicrobium sp. (assembly GCF_047605405.1). NCBI lineage: Bacteria > Pseudomonadati > Pseudomonadota > Alphaproteobacteria > Hyphomicrobiales > Hyphomicrobiaceae > Rhodomicrobium > Rhodomicrobium sp. Next base: position 82,216 of record NZ_JASGFR010000015.1, read on the forward strand.
TTTTCGTTACATCTGTAAGCATACGGAAAAACACATCCCAAAGCTATCAGTTCCAATAAACATTAATTTTACGACAGATTTTCATTCGTGCATCTCCTCGCCGCATTGCATTGTTAGCTAGCGGTGCCGAGAAAGAAAAAGAGATGTTCATCATGACGGCTCACAGCCAATTCGTCTCCCGGGCCTTTGCCATCGTTTTCCCCACACTTCTTCTGGCGATGCCCCTCACCGCTGCCGATGCGGCCGCGCTCAAGCTCCATACCAATCAGCAGGAAATCGAGGAGCTGACGGCCCCCGGGCCGGAGATCGACACTGCCAATCCGGATCAGGTTTTCGCCGCCGTGTTCGAGGCGCTTCCGGAAAAGGCGGTCGTATATCCCACGGAGAGCTACTATTATTTCACGTTCCCCTACAAGGGCATCGTGTACGCGGGCAACATTCGCTTCGACGCGTGGGATCAGTTCGACGGCAAGGTGCATTTCGCCTACTTCCCTCAATATGCCTTTTGGCGCAAGCCGCTCGATCCGGCTTACAAGAAGCTGGGCAAGGAAGACGGCGTCGACGTTAAGCAGATCGACAAGCTTCACTACACGGTCAGCTTCAAAGGCAAGACTGTGGCCTTCGAGCTGCCGGACCTGTCGAAGACGAAGCCCGCGCCCGGTGTGGTTCGCAACGACGAAACCTATATCGGCCCGATTTGGGACGAGTCCGGCGTAAGGTTCGACCTCGTCTTCAACAAGCCTTCGAAGACGTTCCTCTACGTGCTGAACGACACGCCGAAGACTGACCAATATGAGCCCTCGCCGTTCCCCGAGGTCACGGTCGGCAACCGGACGAGTTTCGCTTTCTACAACGACAAGCTCGCCGACCGCCGTATCCTCATCGGCGTGTTCATGGGCAACACGCAGCTCAACAACTATTTCGACGGCCCGTTCGACCAGTTGCCCGACAATTTCATCGAGGGCGACACGCTGCGCGATGCGCTGATCGAAATCGACCCCAGCATCAAGGGCAAGATGGACCGCTACGGCTCCGATCCCAGCGGCGAGGTTCGCTATGCGATCACGACTTACCTGTATTATGGCGATGTCGAGGATCTGAAGCCGGTCGTCGATTGCGCAGCGAAGGAAAGCGACGCGCCGAAATATTACGCGTGCTTCGACGCGAAGCAGCCGGGCGAGGACGGCCCCGAGCAGGGCGACGGCAAGGGCGATGC